>CBDTVH010000121.1:0-6463 GCA_965363665.1 uncultured Yoonia sp.
AACACAAGGTTCAGCCCCGTCAACGCAAGAATGATAAACGATCCAGCCATCAGCCAATGGGCAAAGCGTTCGATGCCCGTAAAGCGCAAAAGGCGAATGCCCGACATCTTGCCGTCAATCGTGATCCGGCCCCGGATCATGTAGAACAGCGCCAGAACGACAACCGCCCCTACCACTGCGGCGACCGACAAAAAGCGCACGGTGCTATTGTGGGTGCTGGCCCATGATGCGTTGCCCGGTTTGATCAGACCACTTGAAAGGCCATCAGGGATCGACACACGCCCCTGAACCATCTGATCATCCTGCAATGCCTCAAAAAGGGCGTCTTCGGTCACCGATTGCGCAGTCGGGTTGATTTGCTGGGCCTGAGCCGCAGCGGTGAAGGTGATCCCGGCAATGCCAAGCATCGCGACAACACCAAGGACAGCCATAAAGCGCTGTGCAAGAGTTTTCATATTCATCATCCTATCTCCTGCTTACACCGTGATCGCATCGCCGTAGGCGGTGCGCCAGCCCCATGCGCCAGAGCCGTAGCCCCGCGTCACGACACGTTCTTTGTAGATTTCGGCGATGATATCACCGTCACCAGCAAGTAGAGATTTGGTGGAACACATCTCTGCACAAAGCGGCAGTTTGCCCTCGGCCAAACGGTTTGATCCGTATTTGACGTATTCGGCTTCGGTCATATCGGCCTCGGGACCACCTGCACAGTAGGTGCATTTGTCCATCTTGCCGCGTGTGCCGAAGTTGCCCACTTTGGGATACTGCGGTGCGCCAAACGGACAGGCGTAAAAGCAGTAACCGCAGCCGATGCAGGTATCCTTGGAGTGCAGGACAACCGCGTCGTCAGTCGTATAGAAGCAGTCAACCGGGCAGACCGCAGCGCAAGGCGCGTCGGTGCAGTGCATACAGGCCATCGAAACCGAACGTTCGCCCGGCAAGCCGTCATTGATCGTCACGACCCGGCGGCGGTTGATGCCCCACGGTACCTCGTGTTCGTTCTTGCAGGCCGTCACACATGCGTTGCATTCGATGCAGCGGTCCGCGTCACAAAGGAATTTCATTCGTGCCATATTCTCTGTCCTCCCTTATGCCGCTGAAATCTGGCAAAGTGTGACCTTGCCTTCATGCATGCCGGTTACCGGGTCATATCCGTAGGATGTGACCGTATTGACGCTTTCGCCCAAGACGATCGGGTCTGTGCCTTCGGGGTAGTTGCCCCGCTGGTCTTCGCCCTGGAACCAACCCGCGAAGTGGAACGGCATGAAGGCCACCCCGGATGCCACGCGTTCCGTCACAAGGGCTTTGACCCGTGCCTTGCTGTCGTTTTCGGGGCCCATGACCCAAACCCAACCACCATCTGTGATGCCACGTGCATCTGCATCGGTCGGATTGATCTCGACGAACATGTCTTGCTGCAATTCGGCAAGCCATGGGTTCGAACGGGTCTCTTCGCCGCCGCCTTCATATTCGACCAGACGACCGGATGTCAGAACGATGGGGAAGCTTTCGGCAAGGTTGCGATCCACCGCAGAGGCCTGAATTGTGTGGCCGATATTTGGTACCCGGAACTGCCGTCCGTCTTCGCGTGTCGGATATTCAGCGACAAGATCAGGGCGCGGCGAATAGATCGGCTCGCGGTGAACCGGGATCGGATCGGGCAGGTTCCATGCAACTGCACGGGCCTTGCCATTGCCAAAGGGCACACAGCCATGTTCAATCGCAATGCGCTGGATACCACCTGACAGATCCAGTGACCAACTGACGTTCGCCATCGCTTCGGGATCATTATCGCCGATCCGCTGGATCGTCGCCAGTTCATCCGCGGTCAGATCAGCGTCCCAGCCCAGCGATTGCAGGATACCGTAAGTGAACTGCGGGTAACCATCCTCAATCTCGGACCCAACGGGATAGCTGCCCTCGGCAAGCAGTGTTTCGCCCTCGCGGTCAAGACCGAAGCGGGGGCGGAAACCGCCGCCACCATCTTTCACAGCGACATTCGGGTTATACAGGATATGCGTGCCTGGATGCCCGAATTCCGGTGTGCCCCAACATGGCCATGGCAGACCATAGAAATCGCCACCAACATCGCCCGCATCGGCAGGCGCGCGCAGCGTGACCAGGTCAAACTTGTCCTGATTGGCCATATGCGCCTTAAGCCGTTCCGGGCTTTGCCCGGTATAACCGGTTGACCAGCCACCGCGGTTAATCTCGCTCAGGATGGATTCTGCTGTCGGCTCCATCGAGAACTTGCCCTGTACCATCTCGTAGGGTTTGAACATCTCATCGGCAAAGCCGAGTTTTTGCGACAAACGGTAGATCACCGCATAATCGTTGTCGCTTTCAAAGATCGGCTCGACAACTTTTTCACCCCATTGCACCGAACGGTTGGATGCCGTGCGGCTGCCGGAACATTCAAACTGCGTCGAAATCGGCAGCAGGTATGTGTTGTCGGGGCGGTCATGAAGTGCCGCAAAGGTCGTCGGATGCGGGTCAGCGACGACCAAAAGATCAAGCGCATTCATACCCTTAAGGCTGTCACCCATCCGCGGCACGGTGTTACCACCGTGGCCAAAGACAATCATCGCCTTGATGTTGTCGCGCTGATCAACGTCTTCGGCGTCGAGGGTCGTGGCATCAAACCAACGGGTTGAGGGGATGCCCGCCATTTCCATGTTGGCCTTGCGGTCACGGGCGTCACGGCCACCTTTTGCAGGCACTTCGTCAAAGCGGGCTTGCAAATACTCGTAAGGGACGTCCCAGACGCGGGACCAATGTTTCCAGCCACCTTCGGACAGGCCGTAATAGCAAGGCAAGGAGCCGATATCGAGGCCAAAGTCCGTCGCACCCTGCACGTTGCAGTGACCACGGAAAATGTTGGCGCCAGATCCGCTTGATCCAACATTGCCGGTTGCAAGCAACAGATTGCAGTAGGTCCGCACGTTGGCGGTACCCACAGTGTGCTGCGTGCCACCCATGCACCAGATAAAGGTCGAAGGTCCTTGGGTCGCGAAGGTTTCGGCCACACGGCGCAATTCAGGCCCGGAAATACCGCTGATCCGCTCGACCACCTCGGGCGGATAGGCTTTTACGGCTTCGCGGATCTGGTCCATCCCCCAGACACGCTGGTCGATATATTCCTGATCCTGCCAGTCGTTTTCAAAGATGTGCCACATGATGCCCCAGATAATCGCGATATCCGTGCCGGGACGCATGCGGATGTAATCCGTGGCGTGGGCGGCTGTGCGCGTGAAGCGCGGGTCAATCACGATCACATTGGCGCGGTTTGTTTCCTTGCCGGTCAGGATGTGCTGCAGGGACACCGGATGCGCCTCGGCAGCGTTGGAGCCCATGAAAATGATGGTCTTGGAGTTGCGGATGTCGTTGTAGCTGTTGGTCATCGCGCCATAGCCCCAGGTGTTCGCAACACCGGCAACCGTGGTCGAGTGACAGATACGCGCCTGGTGATCGACGTTGTTGGTGCCCCAGAACGCCGCGAACTTGCGGAACAGATATGCGCCTTCGTTGGAAAACTTGGCCGATCCCAACAGATAGGCACTGTCTGCGCCGTTCTTTTCGCGGATATCCAGCATCTTGTCGCCGATTTCGTCGATCGCCTGATCCCAAGAGATACGGACCCATTCGCCGTTTTCTTTCTTCATCGGGTACTTCAGGCGGCGATCGCCGTGCACAAGTTCACGCACCGATGCGCCCTTGGCACAGTGCGTGCCGCGGTTGATCGGGCTGTCCCATGCCGGTTCCTGACCGACCCAGACGCCATTTTGCACTTCGGCTTTGACCGTACAGCCAACCGAACAGTGGGTGCAGATGTTGGTCTTGACCTCAACAGGTTGGCTGAAATCCATCTGGCCTGCTTCGGCGCGCTGCACAGTGGTCGCACCGACCGCGCCAAAGGCAGCAAGCCCCCCCACGGCAAGACCGGATGTTCTTAGAAAGCTGCGGCGATCAACCGGCTTGGCTGCAACACTTTGCGCGAAAGCGGCAAGACCGCTGCGGTTTGCATCTTTTGATCTGCGTTTGACCAGCATGGCTTATTCCCCCGTGTAATAGCGATTGGTGCGGTAATACGCCTGCACATGCTCGGTTTCCTGATACCGTGCCTTGGTGCGTTCATCGCCAACCTCTTCGGCGAATGCGGGACGAGCGCCACCTGCGACGACACTGGTCGTCGCGGCGGCGGCAACTGCGCCAAAGAATCCGCGCCGTCCGATCCCCTTGTCTTTCTTGTTGCTGTCAGCCATGTCGTCCTCCCCTTTGTCGTTGATAGCACCCGGGCTTTGCGCCTGCGGGTGATTGGTCTAAAGTCTCTGGGCGCCGGTGCCCGCAGTGCGATGCGCCTTCGCTTCAAGGGCAAATGCGCGAATTTCAATATCGGTAAATATGCGGCCCACCTCTGCCACGCTGCGGTAGAACCGTGCACTTGGTGCGACGGCAAGATCATCAAAGAATTGAGCCGCCCACGGTTGAAGGTGCCGGGCGAAAAACCCTGCCTGACCGGCAGCGCCGCAGCCCAGAACGCTTGCGTCGAAATCCCCCGCTGCAAGCCCCGCCATCACTTCGGCGATGCTGGCGATATGATCCTCAGGCTCAAACCGACCGGCAGCCCGCTCTACACCCATCATCGCAAGGTCACGTCTGAGGTCGGCCAAGGGCCGTTCATTCAGAAACCCGGTCAGATAGAATGATGCATAGGGCAGCAATTCACCGCGCCCCACACCGACGAACAATTCAAAAAATTCACGGGCGATATCATCGACATCTGCGGTCGCAGCCGTTTCGGCAAGAACGCGGTAGGCCTGCCCAAGCGCTGTGTCGTCACCGGTCAGCCCTGCCAAGGCATCCAGTGTATCACGGTCCGGCGGCGCAACCAAAAGCGACGCTATCAGCGACCACTGCTGGGCGCGAAGCATCTCATAGTCTGAAGTGGCTGGCTCGGCCTGGGCCGTGCTGGCTGTGGACAATGTCTTTCCTCACTGATGGAATCTAAGGCAAAGCGAACAGTAACTGCATGATGATCCCACAGTTCCTGACACTTGGCAATCATTTGCGATGCCCGAGCCGCGTTGTAATGCCGCAGTTATTCCGGCACAGCCCCGCCGTGGCGACGTTGCGGCAACCGATCTGCATCATCGGCGGTGCGCGGTGCGTCCGTTTCATCCCTTGGCGTGGTGGCTGTCGGCGTATCACGGCGCACGGCAACGGGTGTCGCTTGCGGTTGATGCGCAACCTTGATGGGTTCCACTTTTTCAGGCGCTGCGTCCTCTTCAATCGCATCTTCGGCGTCCTCGGACCGGGTACCGATGATGCCTTTGACCATTTTGGCGATACTGTGCTCTGACAAGACACCGCCACCACCGGGCACACCACCGGGCGCGTTCCAGTCCCAAGCATAGTCGACGGCCGGATCAAGGTAATCGCGGACTGCCGGGCTGGCTTGCCACAATTTGCGCAGGGCGGCGTTTTTCAGATGTGCCGGAATACCCTTGGCAAGGAACGCCGTGATATCGGAATCCGCGGTAATCTCGTCCAATGGTGGTAGGGCCGCGATCAACGCGGGGTCATCTACCGGGGGTTCAGGGGTCTCGGACACAGGTGGTTCGGGTTGTTTCTCAACCGCATCTTCCTGCCGCTTTGCATCAAGCTTTCTGCGGGACCAGTCGCTTAGTCTGCCACCTTTCTGATCGCTCATGATGCCCCCTTTGGCGGCAAGCCCGCCTTGCCACGTGTTTGCACCCATTTTTCCTTGTCTGACAAGACACGTGGCGCACGCGGATCATGTTGCGACGTCGCAGGTACGCGCTTGCGCTTGTGGAACGCTTCGTGGACGTGGTGCGCTTGGATAAAGGCTTCGATGGCGACGGCAACCGCACGTGGCATCGCAAGCGCCTCGACCAAGCGTTCGGGGTCGCTGGCCATTGCTTCGCCTTCGTAAGGATCCGCGGTGACAAGTTTTACTTCGCCTGCGTCACAAGACACCCACAGCGACGGCGTTGCTGCGCGCAGATTGTCTATGTAATGGGCCGTCTCACCTGAATGCAAAACAACCGCGTGATCGCCCATATAGTAGGTGTGCACCTCGCCCTGCTCTGCCATCAGCGCGCCTGTTTCAAGTGCGGGGACGTCCGCCATGATCGCAGCCGGACGCACCACGCGTTTGGCCCAGACATTCGCTGGCGGATGTGAAACCCCCAGAACGGCAACACGGATCGCTTCCCGCGGCATCAGGCCGTTCCCACGACAGCGGGGAACGCATCCGCATCACTGATCAGCGGCAATCCGGTTACCAGGTTCTGTGGCTTGAACCGGATGACGTTGCTGCCATCCAGCCCGATCAGCAGGTACACAGGCTGCCCATCAATCTGCGGCAACACACCCTGGGGCGTATCAAACGTCAGAGCAAACAAACCGACAAGCGCGGGATCAGGAGCATCGCCATTCCAAA
>CBDTVH010000122.1:0-6414 GCA_965363665.1 uncultured Yoonia sp.
GGGAAGCTTGTTCAAGGGGCGATAACGGTCAGAGAAACGCATCACCCTATCTTGCTATAATGCTCCCTGCGGAAAGAGCTTTCATATCAACTGCGGTATTCCGGGTTATCAAAACCGAACCGTGCACCCGCCTCCCAAGCATTTCGATCATTTCCCTGGTTTGAATATCCACCAGCGCTTTTCAACATGCGCGCCAGGTGCATCAGGTTCCACGTCATAATGGTGGTGTTGCGTTGGGTAAATTCATTGTCGAAGCCAACCCGACTGCCATCATCTTTTTTGTCACCGTAAGACGGGCCCGGCCCCGCCTCTCCGATCCAGCCACAATCAGCTTGTGGTGGAATCGTGTAGCCCAGGTGGTTCATGGCGTAACCGATTGTCATTGCGGCATGTTTGACGCCATCCTCGTTGCCCGTCACCACGCAACCCGCCACTTTGCCGTAATATACGGACTGACCTTTGTCGTTCAGCTCTCCGGACATGCCGTAAAGCCGCTCGATCAATACCCGACAAACCGAAGACTCTTCACCCAACCATAAAGGTGTGCCGATAACGAGGATGTCAGCCGCCAGGACCTTTTTCCAAACATCTGGCCAATCATCCCTATCCCAACCGTGGTCTGTCATGTCGGGATAGATGCCGGGAGGTATTTGATGGCTAAGCATATGCAAATGCTCGACCGCTACACCTTGCTCCGCCATGATAGATCCTGACGCATTCATCAGCAGCTTGGTATGGCTTTCAGATGGTTCACGCTTGAGAGATGTATTGATGAAAAGCGCTTTAAGGTCGGAAAATTCTGTCATTGAAGTGATCTTCTCTCAGCTTTTGCCCGGGAACCATTGTTGAACATTGCGTTGGAAGTGCCCGGGGTCGCCGAAACTGGCGACTGTGATGGTTTTCTTTAATCTGTTTCTTCTTCTCTATGCGCGAAAGCAAAGAATTAGAACATCGGGATTTCGTTTCCCTGCAAATGTTGGGCACCGCCCACCTGTTTTGGGGATCTGTCATCCATATAGGGGTCATTTGCGCCAATGGTCCCGTCGCGCAGGCGCACCTATAACTTCCTGATCTTCAGCGTCGCGATCCGGTTCTCGTCTTTGCTCATCACCTCAAACCGGAAGCCGTGGAATGAGAAGACCTGTCCTTCGACGGGGATCATCTGGGCCTCGTGGATGACCAGACCGGCGACGGTGTTCGCCTCTTCATCGGGCAGGTTCCAATCATGTGCGCGGTTCAGGTCGCGGATCGTCATGGCCCCGTCGACGATATACGCGCCATCTTCGGTTGCTGCGATCTGTTCTTCCTCGTGGGTGTCGAACTCATCGGCAATCTCGCCCACAATTTCTTCGAGGATATCTTCAAGCGTGATAAGACCCTGCAATGCCCCATATTCGTCAACCACCAGTGCAAAGTGCGTTTTGCGCTTGAGGAAGTTGCGCATCTGATCGTCCAGCGTCGTGGTTTCGGGTACAAAATAGGGGGGCATCGCCACTTTGGTCACGTCGAATGCCGCAAGCCCTTGCGCATCTCCCTGGCCATCGCCCAGCAGTTTGTGCATCGCGCGCAGCAGGTCTTTAGAGTGGATCAGCCCCACGATGTTTTCCTGATCCCCGCGATAAAGCGGCAGGCGGGTGTAGGGGCTTTGCAGGATTTGCGCCAGAATATCCTGTGGCGGCAGGGCCGCGTCCACCATCTCGATGCCTGAGCGATGCAGCATGATTTCCTCCACCGTGCGCTCATGCAGGTCCAATGCACCCAGGATACGGTCACGGTCCTCTTTTTCGACGATCCCTTCGGAGTGGCCCAGTTGCAGCGCACCGGCGATTTCTTCGCGCACGGCAAGGATGTTGCTGTCAGGGTCGGTGCGGACGCCGAAAAGAAACAGCACGCCCCGCACCAGATAGCGGACCGCGGAAACGATGGGCGAAAAGACAAACACGACCAGCCCGATCGGCCGCGCCACGCCGGAAGCCACGGTTTCGGGGTAGGTAATCGCAAAGGTCTTGGGCAGCACCTCGGCGAAGATCAGAACCAGCAGGGTCATGATCAGCGTCGCGGCGGCCACACCGTTCTGGCCGAATACCTTGGTCAGAACCGCTGTTGCCAGCGATGTGGCCAGAATGTTCACCACGTTGTTGCCCAACAGGACAGAGCCGATCAGGCGTTCGTTGTCTTCCGTAATCTTGAGCGCCTGTTCGGCCCCCTTGGACCCTTTGTCGGCGGCCGAGCGCAGCTTGCCCCGCGAGGCCGCTGTGAGTGCCGTTTCAGAGCCGGAAAAAAAGGCCGAGAGAACAAGAAGTATTAAAATAGCGCCGGCGGTTACCCAAAAGGCGGCGTCGAGAGGTGCGGTTTCCATCAGGTGCTTTCAAGCGAAATCATGCGTGTTATGTAGGGTCTATGCGTCAGCTTCAAGGTTTGGCTGCTTTTGCAAGCGGATGGTGGTCAAGCACAAGTGCTTTCAGCCGCTCATCCAGCACATGCGTATAGATTTCCGTCGTGGCGACATCGGCGTGGCCCAGCATGGTCTGGATCGAGCGCAGATCGGCCCCACCGGCCAGCAGATGTGTTGCAAAGGCGTGGCGCAAGGTATGTGGCGTGACCTTGGCCGGGGACACGCCACCGGCGACGGCAAATTCCTTGATCAGGCCAAAAAAGCGATGCCGGGTCAGATGCCCTGATTTGCCGCGCGACGGAAAAAGAAACTTCGACGGGGGCTTGCCGTCCTTTTTGCGGCCTCCTCGGCCCTATCGCGTGCCTTGAGATAAACTGCCAGCGCCGCGCGTGCCGGGGGTGACAGTGGGACCAGCCGTTCCTTATCGCCCTTGCCGCGCACCAAAAGCATACGTGGATCGCCCCGTGCGGCAGACACCGGCAGGCTGACCAATTCGGTCACGCGCATGCCGGTGGCATAAAGCAGTTCCATCAGGCAGGCGTTGCGCACCGCCTCTTTCGGAGTGTTGCGGGCGGCGTCCAGCAAACGGTCGACTTCCGCTATGGAAAGGGTCTTGGGCAGGCGGTGTTCGCGCCCCGGTCCTTTGATCTGGATCGCCGGATTATCCTCGCGCCAGCCTTCTTCAAAGGCAAAGCGATAAAGCTGCTTGATGGCTGACAGGCGCCTTGCGCGAGTTGATTTGGCCAGCCCTTCGGCCTCACAATCAATCAGATAACTTTCGACATGATCGCGGGTCGCGTCGCTGAAATGCAGACCCTTGGGCGACAGCCAGCCTGCGAAATCCTGCAAGTCGCGCGCATAGGCCAGTTGCGTATTCGTGGCCGCGTCAAGTTCTGCCGCCTGCGCCTCTAGAAATACCTGGACCCAGCGGGTCATGGGTTGGTTGTGCGGGGTCATCCTGACCGGTCCAGTATCATCAATTGAAGTGCGGCGCGTCGCGCGACATCCTCTAACCCGACTGACCGCAACAGTAACAATGCGTCGGTGACAGACCGCAGATCACCCTCAGACCCTGCCCCGAAAAGCGCCAATGCGCGCAACAAGGCCTCGCCCAGTTTGCCTTCGTCGACCTTGCTTTGCAGTTCAGGTGGGGGTGGTCTGCTGTCAAAGGCCTCTTGCACGGCCTGCGCGCGGGGCGTGTTGGCGGGCAGGTTTTGCGGTGTGCCGCGTGCGATGCCGATCAGGAAAGGGTCAAAACCGGCATTCGCCTGGGCGGCAGAGATGGCGACGGCTTCATATTGAGGGGACAGCAGACCAACCTCAAACGCGATGACGGCGGCCTCACCTGAGAGGGCCAGGTCCTGCAGGGCAGTGCCATAGAGTTTGGCAAACTGGATTTCCGCGCGGGCCTGCTGCATCGCGGACCACGCGTCGGGCAAAGTGCGTGCGACTGCAACCGGATCGCGCGCGGCTATGGCGGTATCAAAGCGTTGGATGGCCGCGACCCGGTCCCATATTCCACCGGATGCAGCAGGGGTGCGGGCCGTATAGTTCCGCAGTAGCACGTTTTCGGACACCGCACCGTGGCGGGCCAACCGCTCTGTCGCTTCTAACTGTGACTTCCAGGCGGCGGTTGATTGCAGGTCCGCATGGGAAAACGCCAGTGGCAGATTGGCGGTGATCAACGGCTCACCGATGGCGGCATGCATGCGGAAGGTCAGGGGGCTGACGCGGGCAGGGGGCTTTAGCGCAGGTTCACCCTCATAGAGTTCGGGGTCGAGAAAGCGCGACAAAAGTGCCTCTTCCTGGGGGGTGATGTCACCCAGCACGCGATGCGTGTTGAGCGTGAGCGCCGCCGCTGGCCAGTCGCCATTGCGCGCCAGGCAAAAGATGCGTGCTGAAAATGTGGGTGCGATGGATGGGGTGTCACGCATGGCTTCACAGGCGTCGTCCTCTGTCCCGGTCAGTAGGGCCACGTCAAACCAGCGGCGAAACAGTGGGCCGGTGTCAGGTTCGGCCTGTTCGATCAACGATTGGGCCGGTTCAAGTGCCCCCAGATCCAACAGCTTGTCGACACGCGCCAGAAACAGCGCGCCTTCGCTGTCGGCATCCAGAGGCGGGTCCGCTTCGGCGAGCATCAGTATCTTGAGGAACTCTTGCAGCGCGGGCAGCGTATCGACACGTTCGGCGCGGACCAGATCGACCAGCACGGCCTCTTGACTGGCCGACCAGATATCGCGCGGCAGCCCCGTCACTTCGGGCGGCAGCAGGCCGATGGGATCTTTTGAGGGCCGGTCAAGCGGTGTTACCGTGACGTTGGGCGATGTTGCATCGCCGACAGCAGGAGGTTCGAACAGCGGGGCAGGTTCCACACTGCGCGATAGCCAGTCAATCGCTGACAGCGGCTCGCCTTGCGGCTCACTTTGCGCCGACACCAATGTGGCGGTCAGGCAAAGTGTGGCAGCAAGCGCTTTAGTTTGTTTCCAGCGTAACAGGGCGCGTTACCTCTTGTGAGGGGGCGGCGAAATCACCGGGAAAAAACAGCGGTCCGATATAGGCATAGGCCACCAGACCCACCCCTGCGAGTATGATCAAAAACAATAGCGCCTTGATGAACCGCCACATGGTCTGCCCCAATCTTTCAATTCTGCCTCAATATGTGGGTTATTCCCCACTTGTTGAAGGGATTATATATGGCCTTTCGTGCAAGATCACGGCATTCATTCATTAATTTTCGCGTTCGGCGTTCGTTGGCCGAGATAAAGGGCAGTTCTTGCATGGCCCAAGGGCAGCAATATCACCTGAAACGGACCGTTGTGCTGGTCGGTATGATGGGGTCCGGCAAGACCGCCATTGGCCGCGCGCTTGCGGCCGCTTTGGAGGTGCCTTTCGTTGACAGTGATGCGGCCATCGAAGAAGCGGCGGCAGCGACAATTGCTGAAATATTTGAACGCGACGGAGAAAGGTTCTTCCGTGAACGCGAAACCGAGGGTCTGCGCCGTCTTTTATCGGGTCCGCCCGGCGTTGTTTCGACCGGTGGCGGTGCATTTCTGTCTCAGGCCAATCGCGCGGCGATTGCCGATATGGGCATTGCCGTCTGGCTGGATGCCGACCTTGATATCCTGTGGGAGCGTGTGCGCCACAAGGATACCCGGCCATTGCTGCGCACCCCTGATCCCAAGGCGACACTGGCCGGGATCTATCACGAACGCACGCCAGTCTACAGCCTTGCCGGCCTCAAGATCACCGTGAAACAGAACGCCAGCATCGAACAAACCATGCTTATGGTCCGCGATACGCTGGCGACCCGCCCCGACATATTGGAGATCAAATAGATGACCGCAACCGTTCATGTCGATCTGCCCGGGCGCGCCTATGACATCCTGATCGGTCCCGGGCTTCTGGATCAGGCAGGCCGTCGCATTGCCGCAATGGGCGGGCGCAAACATGTCTGTATTCTGACGGATGAGAACGTGGCCGCGTTGCACCTGGCGCAGCTTCAGGCGGCGTTGTCGGATGCCCGGCTGACGTCCGAGGCTTTGACCCTGCCGCCCGGAGAAGCCACGAAATGCTGGGCGCAGCTAGAGCGGTCAGTGGAGTGGTTGCTGGCGCAAAAGGTGGAGCGTGGTGATATCGTCGTTGCCTTTGGCGGTGGTGTGATTGGCGATCTGGTGGGCTTTGCCGCAGCGGTCCTGCGGCGCGGTGTCCGGTTTGTGCAGATACCGACGTCGCTTCTGGCGCAGGTCGACAGCTCTGTCGGGGGCAAGACCGGGATCAATTCACCCAGGGGCAAGAACCTGATCGGCGCGTTTCATCAGCCCAGCCTCGTGCTGGCGGATACGGCCTTGCTGGGCACACTGACGCCCCGCGATTTTCTGGCGGGATATGGGGAGGTCGTGAAATATGGTCTGCTGGGTGATGCTGCTTTCTTTGATTGGCTTGAGGCCGAAGGGCCAGCGCTGGCTGCTGGTGACATGGACGCACGCGTGCGCGCCGTGACCCGGTCCTGCCAGATGAAA
>CBDTVH010000123.1:0-6359 GCA_965363665.1 uncultured Yoonia sp.
CAACCGCTGGGCCGAGGACGGCTGGTGGCTGGTTCCGCTGATCGCCCTGCTACTCCTCACCCGGTTCCGGAAGGAACGTCACCTCAAACCCGCCGAGACGGCCACCGCATCATGAAGCTCTCCCTTTTGGCAACTGCGATCCTGGCGATCTCGGTTCGAAGGCCGTCATAGAGCTCGGTCGCGGTCCCCTTGGGCCGCACCGTGTAGCGCAGGATATTCTTGCGCAGATGCTTGATGGATTTGACCGCCTGCACGATGTCGCTTGCCACATCGCGCAGGGCATATACGCGGTCAGCAATTTCCGCAGGCAAACGTTTGTCTCCGGCGCGCGTTGCAAATTCCACAATCGCCGAAAAAAGTGTCTTGATCCGCGTGTCATAGCCTTCCGCGATGTCCAACTCGCGTGGCGACCTGCTTTTGCGGACGACGCGCGCGATGTCACCGGTCGCGAATACGTCTTCTCGGCTCAGGTTCAGGCCATGAAGGATCAGTTCGGTCGCGTTCTCATAAAGGTGAAGCACTTCCTTGCGCAGCGCAATTTCCAAGGTTTGCGGAAATTCGTCAGCCGCCTCGTTCAGATAGCGGGGGCGGCTGACATCAGGCACGGGTTCAATGATGCGGCGCTCAAGAAAGGTGATGAGCCTGCCAAGCAGGGGCAGCATCAATGCCACCCCGATGACGTTGAAAATCGTATGAAAGACGGCCAACTTCATGGCGTAATCGTCAGGCACGATCCCGACTGCGGCGCTGATTGCATCCACTGCATCGCGTAGCGGCGCAATAAAGATCAATGCAACGGCTGCGGTGACCGTGTTGAAAATCAGATGAGCAAGCGCCAGCCGCTTGCCCTGGAAATTTGCGCCAAGCGCGCCGATGATCGCGGTGATCGTCGTGCCGATATTGGCCCCGATTGCCAGCGCAAGCGCGTTTTCGTAGCTGATCTGCCCGGCAGAGAGCGCAGTCAGGATCAGGACCATCGTTGCATGGCTTGACTGCATGATGACGGTCGCAACCGTCCCGGTGAGTGAATAGATAACCAGTCCCAGCAGACCGGTCAGCGCGAAACGTGTCAGATCAATCTGGTCGTTGAATGCATCAAAGCCTTCTTTCATGTGATGGATGCCGAGAAACAGAAAACCCAGGCCGGCCAGCGCATAACCGATGCCCCTAAGTGTCTTGGATTTTTGAAACACAAGCACGATGCTGACCGCGATGATCGGCATGGCATAGGCGGCGATATTGACCTTGAGCCCCAGACCCGCAACCAGCCATGCGCCGGTTGTCGTGCCGATGTTTGCACCAAAGATGATCCCAACGCCCCCAAGCAAAGTGATCAACCCGGCGCTGAGGAATGATATCGTGATGACCGAGACCAGAGAGCTTGATTGCAGCAAAGACGTGGCCACGATCCCGAACGTAATTGCACGGGGCGTCGACCCTGTTGCGCGCTCCAGAAGACGTTCCAGCATGCCACCGCCGAACAGCTTGAAACCGTCCTCAAGCATCAACATCCCGAATAGAAATATCGCGATACCAGCGGCGATTTCCTGCGCGTCCGGGCTGAACCAGAAGGCCAGAAGCAGCGCAGCGATCATCACGGGGAGATAGTACTTGCTCACCTTGTCAGGCCACACTGACCTATGGATTGACAAGCTCTGCATGGATTTGACGGCATCGGTGTCAACCGGCCAACGGCGGCCCCGCGCCCTTGATCACACTTGCCCATATCGAGGTACCTCCAAGAAAGGCGTTGCGCGCTTCACACATATGAAACCCAAACTGACCTGTCATTGATCTATCTCATATTGGGCCCCCGGCGTTCCCTATTGAGTCGTTTCAGCGATTGCATGCCATAGGGGGGATGACGTCTTGCTGCGAACCGAAAGCGTCGAAACAGCCGTTCAACGAAACCGCGGCGAACTGTTCCGCTTTGGAACAGCGCTGATCTTCATCATCGGTATCATGCTATTCACCATCGTGCGAACCGACGGTGGTATTGATGGTATCCTTCTGGTCGCAGCCGCCATGATTGGCGGCTATATGGCGATGAACATCGGCGCGAATGATGTTGCCAACAACGTTGGCCCCGCTGTCGGTTCACAGGCCATTACGCTGACCGGCGCAATTTTAATTGCCGCGATATGCGAAGCAGGTGGTGCGCTGATCGCCGGTGGCGATGTTGTCGGCACGATCAAGAGCGGCATCATTGATCCTGACCTTGTCGTAGATCGAGACACGTTCATCTGGCTGATGATCGCGGCGTTGCTGGCTGCTGCTGTCTGGCTCAATTTCGCGACGGTTGTTGGCGCGCCGGTATCGACCACACATTCGATCGTCGGTGGCGTGCTGGGTGCGGGGATCGCGGCGGCGGGCTGGGACATTGTCGATTGGTCTGTCATAAGCCGGATCGCTGCAAGCTGGGTGATCTCACCTGTCATGGGCGGGCTGATTGCGGCCGGGTTTCTATATATCATCAAACGCACGATCACATATAAATCGGACGTTCTGGCCGCTTCAGACCGCATGGTACCGGTGCTGGTCGCCATCATGGCCTGGGCATTTGCCACATACCTGATGCTCAAAGGCGTGAAGAAGATCGTGACCGTGTCCTTTCCGATAGCGTTGCTGATAGGGCTTGGTGTGGGGTTGGCTGTGTACCTGCTGTTGCGGCCCTATATTGCCCGCAAAACAGCCAAGCTGGAAAACCACAAGACAAGCGTGAATGACCTTTTCACCATTCCGCTAATCTTCGCGGCCGCACTGCTGAGTTTTGCGCATGGTGCCAATGATGTGGCGAACGCGGTCGGCCCGCTGGCCGGCATCAACGAGGCCATCGTTGGTGGTGGCGTGATCACCAGCGCTTCCATTCCGATCTGGGTCATGGCAGTGGGCGCTATCGGGATCTCCCTCGGCCTTGCGCTTTATGGGCCAAAATTGATCCGAACGGTCGGCAGCGAGATTACTGAACTGGACAAGATGCGCGCGTTCTGCATCGCCCTGGCGGCGGCCATTACGGTTATCATTGCATCGCAATTGGGACTGCCTGTCAGCTCGACCCACATTGCGGTCGGCGGTGTGTTCGGTGTTGGTTTCCTGCGCGAATATATCAAGTCGAACTACGCGCGCATGATCGACCAAATTCGAGAGCACCACCAAAACCACGACGCGGATGCGGTTGATGATTTTCTGGCACGCTTTGAAGCGGCCGATGTTGCCGCGAAGGGAGAGATGTTGCGCAACATGAAAGCGCAAACTGCTCGTGATCAGCTTCTTGATAAAAGGGAACGGCGCGGCCTGAACCGGGTGCAACGTGTCGAATTGGTCAAGCGCAACCTCCTTCTGCGGATAGCGGCTGCCTGGATCGTCACGGTACCTGTTGCCGCAGTCCTCGCAGCGATGTTCTTTTTCATGATACGCGGGATGCTGTTGCCGTAGGATCAGGGCTCATTGATTTGAACTGTGCGGCGTCATTCAGTGGTTGAAAATCGAGCGGTGATGTCAGCAAGATTTACTGGCTGACCTGCGCTTGGATGGCACGCCTTGGAGCCGTGCTTTCCAAAGAACCGGGACAAACCCCGCGTTGACGACTGGCATGTGTTGAGCGTCATTATCTTTTTCGATCGTAATGGCTTACGCTGGTGAGGCGTAACCGAATGTCTTAATTCCTGCCCTCGCAGCAGCCTTAATCTATTGGCTACGCGTTCTGACCCTGGACGTTCACGACGTCCGTGCTCCATCGTTGGCAGTCCGCGACAAGTTTTTCAGGCAGTGCGCCATCCGTGAACAGGACCGACACATCGCTGAGCGAGCAGATTGTGAGTGGCGCCTTTCGCTGAAATTTATGGTGGTCCGCAACAACCATGACATTGCGGGACCGTTGGATCGCGGTCCGGCTGACAAGAACTTCTTGCCCATCAAAGTCCAGAAGGTCGCCATCTTCGTCTATCGCAGAGCAGCCCAGAACGGAAAAATCAAACTTGAACTGCTTGACCATCTCAGCGGTCAGCCCGCCCACAAGTCCGCCATCCGCACGGCGCAGAACGCCGCCGGTCAGAATGATTTCGCAACTATGGTTGGCTGCCAGTGTGTTTGCGATGTTCAGATTATTCGTTACGACAAGCAGGTTTTCGTGATCCAGCAGTTCGCGCGCGACGGCCTCGGTGCTGGTGCCGATGTTCATGAAAACCGATGCCCCATCCGGGATCGCGGCGGCACATGCAACGGCAATGGCTTTCTTGCCTTCCTCGTTCAGACGCTGGCGTTCGTTGTAGACGATGTTCACGACACCCGAGGGGATAACGGCGCCACCATGCACACGCTCAAGCCGCCCGGTCTCGGCGAGTTCAGACAGATCGCGTCTGATTGTCTGGACGGTCACATCGTAAATTTCGGCAAGCCCGTCGACGGTGACTTTGCCGTCCCGGCGCGCAAGTTCAAGTATCTCTTGTTGTCGAAAGTTCGAAACCAATGCCTTCTCCCCCAAAAGCTGTGTTGGCCGGACCGCGTATTTTCACAGGCCTCAATAAGCCCCAAACAATCAACGACAGAGTCTTCACGTCAAGAGTTGAAATGCTCGCTTTGTAAAAACAATGGCCACATGCAATCATATGCGAAGCAATGCGCCGTATAAAATAAAGCAATAGGGAAAAGCGAACATATACGAACATTCGTTCTTGACCAATGCTTCTTGCTGGTGCTTATTATCCAAATGTGGCGACCGGGGAGGGTTCGGCACGACTTGGATGCGGGGGGCGTCGGTGGTTCAGGCTGAAAATCAAGACATCGTCGACCTTTTCGTCATTGGCGGAGGCATCAACGGATGCGGTATTGCGCGCGACGCAGTCGGTCGTGGTTTGAGCGTCGAGCTTGCTGAAATGAACGATCTGGCGTCCGGGACATCTTCGGCCTCGACCAAATTGTTTCACGGCGGTTTGCGGTATCTGGAATATTGGGAAGTCCGCCTTGTTCGCGAAGCGCTGATCGAACGCGAGACGTTGCTGCGGGCCATGCCGCATATCAGTTGGCCGATGCGCTTTGTCCTCCCTTATCATCCGGATATGCGTTTTGAGGGCGACACACCGACCTCAAAGGTACTCAGCATCTTGATGCCATGGATGAAAGGGCGTCGTCCCGCGTGGCTTATTCGGTTTGGTCTGTTTCTTTATGACAACCTCGGGGGTCGCAAGATCCTGAAGGGGACCACCTCCTTGCGGTTGCCGGGGTCACCCGAGGGTGCGCCGTTGCAGGACCGTTTTGAAAAGGCGTTCGAATATTCCGACTGCTGGATCGAAGACAGCCGGTTAGTGGTGCTGAACGCCAGGGATGCTGAGGCGCGGGGGGTACGGATCAATGTCCGCACCAAAGTCGTGTCGGCAGAGCAGGTGGACGGCCATTGGCACGTCACGGTTGAGGACCAAGGCAGCGGCGAACAGCGTCTGATTGTTGCGCGCATGATCGTCAACGCAGGTGGCCCTTGGGTTGAAAACGTCATTCGCAATACGGTGCGCATCAATTCGATCGAGGGCGTGCGGCTTGTCCGTGGCAGTCATATCGTGACCCGCAAGCTCTATGACCACGACAAGTGTTATTTTTTCCAAGGTGAAGATGGCAGGATCATTTTTACCCTTCCCTATGAGACGGATTTTACCCTTATCGGGACAACGGACGCAGATCATACCGATGTTGATGCAACACCAGTCTGCACCCCGGAAGAGCAAGCGTATCTTCTTGATTTCGCTTCAAAGTATCTGAAGAAACCGGTGACTGATGACGACGTTGTCTGGACATACTCGGGTGTGCGCCCGCTTTATGACGATGGCGCAACAACGGCGACTGCTGCAACGCGTGACTATGTCTTGAAAGTAGATCAATCTGCAGGAGCGCCGATTCTCAATATCTTCGGCGGCAAGATCACGACTTACCGAAAACTGGCCGAATCCGCATTGGAAAAGATTGCCCCGTTCTTTCCGAATTCAGGCAAACCGTGGACTGCGGGCGTACCGCTTCCGGGTGGCGACTTTGCCGTTGATGGTGTCGGCGCGCTGAACGATCAGCTTATGGCCCGATATCCGTTCTTGTCTGAACGGTGGGCGTCGCGACTGATCAAGGCCTACGGGGTTGAGGCGGCCGAGGTGCTTGGGGACGCAAGAACCAAAACGGATTTGGGGCGCGCTTTCGGTGCGGATTTGACCGAACGGGAAGTCATGTGGTTGGTCGAGAAAGAGTTTGCGCGAAACGCTGATGATGTCGTCTGGCGCAGGTCCAAGCTTGGCCTGAAGATGACGAAGCAGGAAATTGATGCGTTGGACGAATGGATGGCCGCCGGACCCATTGTTCCGTCCTTGCAAAGCGCAGTGTGA
>CBDTVH010000124.1:0-6330 GCA_965363665.1 uncultured Yoonia sp.
CGCTTCCTCAATGATCACCGCGTCGGTATAGGTTCCGCCAGTGTCAACGCCCAGTAGATATGTCAAAGCCGTCCCGATCTCGTGCATGCCACGGGGCCCGGCGGCCCGTTTGCGCCAAGTGTAATATCTGTCCGCTCATACAGTGGTCAAAGGCTGCATGACTAGCCAAAGTTTTAGTTCAGCACTTCAAACAACAACTGTTCGTCGCGGCTGACTGGCACCGGGCGCAACCAATCCGCCGTAATCTGCCGCGCGGCAAGTGCGGTCAGAAAGCGGCTTCCATAAACCTTGTCGGCACAAAGCAAGACATGCGAAGCGCCATTTTCAATGGCAAGCTCTTTGAAGGCAGCCTCCTCCATCACAAACCCCAGACCCCCGTTCATGAAGGCCGCCGGACTGCGATGATAGGGCGCCGCCAAAATGCTGTGATGCGTTGCCCAAAGCAAAGGTGGGCCGGTGCTCGCATCGCTCAGGATCACGGCAGGCGGGACGTCGTTCAGCGCAACAAGCGAGGCATAGGTCCGGCAGTCCGCACCGGCGGTTTCGGCTACTTCGACTTTACCTGTGATATCGGGCGACATCGGGTTCACAATGACCCCCGGCGCGATGACCCCGATCGCCACGATGAACAAGAGGACAGCCTTGCTGATATCGCGCGTTTCCAGATAGGCGTTCAGCAGGACAGCCAGACAGAGGCCGCCGACCGCAGGCACAAGCGACGCAACCATGATCACCGTGCGCATCTGCAGGAAAATCAGGCAGACACCAAAGAACCCAAGCAACAACAACTGACCCAGAATGGCATTCCGGGTCTGCCCGGACCCCGCTTCACCGCGCCGCGACCACCATAGAACAGAACCCGCTATCAGCGCAGTCACAACCGGGATCACAAAGGTCAGTGCGGTGCTGGTATGGCTTTGTACATAGATCAGAAATGGCTTTGCTTCGGTGACGCGCGTGCGGATCATCTCTTGCAGCTCAGGTGGCAGGTCGCCGTAGGGGCCGCGAAGGCAGGGGCCCACAAGCGGCCATGCGATCGCAAGGCCGATCGCGGTCAGACCCACAGTCGCGCCAACTTGAAATGCCCAGCCGGGGATGCGATTGCGCAGGGCCAAAGGGGCCAACGCCGCCGCCACCGCGATGGCAATGACGCTTAACATCGGGGTGCCAAGCTGATCACAAACCGGCACGGCCCGCAGCGCCGGTGCGGTCAACCCAAGCCAGAAGATCAGACTGCCCACAATCAGGGTAAGGCAGAATGCGACAAGCAGGCACCGTGTTTCGGGCCGGGGATCAAAGACGCAGCGGCCAAAAACCACAACGCCCGCGGCAACAATGAACAGCAGACTTTCCAACCCCGTGGAAAGGGCAAATGCGGCTGCCAGACCACCGGTTATGCCTGCTGGGATCGCCCGACCGGGCCAGACAACCGCGTAAATCAGGATTACCATCATCAACAGTTGGATGTTGTGATGATCCAGATTGCCCGCATGTGAATGCAAATCACCCAAAAGCGGCCAAAAGATCGTGCACAGCACCGCAAAACACGCAGCGACCGGCCCAAACAGACGTTTGGTCCCGAACCCGATAACCAACAACGTCAGAACGAAAATCACCGTGGGCCAAAGTACCGCGCCAACCAATTCTGCATCTTCCATGGGCATGATGTAGGAAAACGGCACAATAAATAACGCGATCCCGGCATCAATATAGCGCGACCAATGGATCAACACCCCCTCGGGCGGCATCAGACGATACTGGGTCGTGTCAAACCAGCTTTGCCCGGCAAGCCAATCGCGCACCATGACCATCCGCATGATGTCATCATTGTCCATCGCGGCAAAATTCTCGGCCATATTCATGCCGTCAATGAACGCCTTCACCAGCGCAAACAAAATGGCGCCCGACAAGACCAACAACAGCGGCCGTTTTTGGCAAAACTCGATGAAGCGTGCGGATGTCATGTGTATCGGCCAGTCTCTGCGCAAAGTTGAGGATCGTTCTTGCAGATCAACCGGACGAAATAATGACCATCCCCCGCAAACATTTGCCCAATTCCCGCTGCCGCGAAACCCGCGATATCAGACACGAAAGGCAAGAAGCCGCACCCCGAAAAAGTTCATGAACGACCCCACGAAAGAGCCCAGCGCGAAACCGACAAAGATTGTGATCGACGCGGTTCCAAACAGGCCGATAACCGCCGAATAGATAAGATAATTAGCTAAACTGCCAAAAATCTGCACCCCGAAATAGCGGCGAAACTGGCCTTCCTTGCTGGCGTCACGGGTGGCCCGAAAGGTCCAGTTCCGGTTCAATATCCACGTGGCGACAACAGCCACCGGGAACGACAAGGCGCGCGCAAGATAGGGGTTCATATCAAACGAGATCAGCGCCCACAAAAGCCCGCCATCGACGATGAAACCAACGCCTCCGACGACCCCAAAGCGCATCATCTGCGAAACCAGTTCAGATCGCATCCGCACCTACCGCCTTGCAGGGGCAGGCAGCGCCAGATAGGCCATGCGTTTCATTTCGCGCCGCGCCAGCGTGACGGTGTCCAGTATAAGCCCGCTCATCACGGCCAGAACACTGATCACCATGATACCTGGCGCCAAAATCGCCGTCGGGAAACGTGGAACGAGGCCGGTTTGCAGAAACTCGACGACGATGGGAAAGCCAAGCGAAAGCGAAACAAGAGCCAAAAGCACACCAATACCGCAGAACAACGCAAAAGGTCGTTCCTCTTTGACCAGCAGGATGATCATTTTCAAGATGCGCAAACCATCGCGGATCGTATTCAATTTGCTGTCAGAGCCCGGCAATCTGTCAATATAGGTCGTGTCCACGTCCGCAATCGGCATCCGCAATTCCAACGCGTGAACCGTCAGTTCCGTCTCAATCTCGAACCCGCGCGACAGCGCAGGGAAACTTTTGACGAAGCGGCGCGAAAACACGCGGTACCCCGTCAGCATGTCTTTTGTGCGTTTGCCGAAAATGCCCGCGACGATGCCGGTCAACATCCAGTTACCAAAGCGGTGACCCGGGCGATAAGCCTCTTGTATGTCGGTCACACGACAACCGCTGACCATATCGAGTGTTTCATCAATCAGCTTGCTTAAAAGCGCAGGTGCGGCCTTGGCCTCATAGGTGTTGTCGCCATCGACCATGATATAAACATCGGCATCAATATCCGCGAACATGCGGCGGACGACATTTCCTTTGCCTTGCTGGGTTTCCACCCGCACGATTGCACCGGCAGCGCGGGCAACTTCGGCGGTATCGTCTGTCGAATTGTTGTCGTAGACGTAAATGTCAGCACCGGGCAAAGCCGCGCGAAAGTCGCTGACGACACTGCCGATTGGCTTGCCCTCGTTATAGCACGGGATCAGAACCGCAACCTTGAGATCTGTAGAGGAGTCCACGCTTTCGCGCTCCATATTGCTGTGGTCTTTTGGCATAGCAGGCGGGATACAACATGGCGATAGTTTGCGGTGCTTTTGTGGCTGCACTGTGTAATTTCAAAATCACACTATTGTCTGTTCGCCCGCTTGCGCGAATACTTCCCCAATGACCGACAATTCAAAAAGCCCAGACCTTGCACATGCCATCATCAACCGACGCGATGACCTGATTGCCCTGACGCAAGACCTGATCCGCATCCCCACGCTGAACCCACCCGGCGACTGCTACCGCGAGATTTGCGAGTATCTGGACACCCGTTTGCGCAAGGCTGGCTTTGCAACCGAATTGATCCGCGCCCGTGGCACGCCCGGCGACAGCGACAAATACCCCCGCTGGAACATCGTGGCACGGCGGACAGGCGGGCGGACAGGCGATTGCGTGCATTTCAACAGCCACACCGACGTGGTTGAGGTCGGCAGCGGCTGGACCAAAGACCCCTTTGGCGGGGAGTTGTGTGACGGCAAAATCTATGGGCGCGGGGCTTGCGACATGAAAGGCGGGCTTGCCGCATCCATCATTGCGGCTGAAGCTTTCCTCGAAATGCACCCCGACTTTGCTGGCGCCATCGAAATATCCGGCACGGCAGACGAAGAATCCGGGGGCTACGGCGGCGTCGCCTATCTGGCCGAACAGGGCTACTTCGACCCCGCCCGCGTCCAACACGTGATCATCCCCGAACCTTTGAACAAAGACCGCGTCTGCCTGGGCCATCGCGGCGGCTGGTGGGCGGAAATCGAAACTTTCGGCGAAATCGCGCATGGTTCCATGCCTTTCCTTGGCGATTGTGCGGTCCGCCACATGGGCGCCGTTCTGACGGAATTCGAAGACAAGCTTTATCCGGCCATGGCCGCCCGCACGACAGACATGCCCGTGGTACCGGCAGGGGCGCGGTCCTCGACCATGAACATCAATTCCATCCACGGCGGGCAAGCGGAGCAAGACGCCGATTACACCGGCCTGCCCGCGCATTGCGTGCCCGACAGCTGCCGGATCGTGATCGACCGTCGCTTTCTGGCCGAAGAAAACGTCGATGACGTACGGGATGAGGTGAAAGCCTTGCTGGAAGGGCTGAAAGCCAACCGCGACCGCTTTGACTATGACCTGCGCGAAATGAACGTCGTGCTGCCCAGCATGACCGACCGAGAGGCGCCCGTGGTGCAAGTGATCGCGGCAGAAATCGAGAAAGTACTGGGCAAACCCGCCGAATTCGTGGCCTCCCCCGGCACCTACGATCAAAAACACATCGACCGCATTGGCAAGCTGAAGAACTGCATCGCCTACGGGCCTGGGATACTGGAACTGGCGCATAAGCCCGACGAATACATCGGCGTCGATGACATGATCGACAGCGCGCAGGTGATGGCAGGGGCGCTGGTCAAGATATTGACGTAGGTTGGGGTTTTCCCCGGCTCCTAGGCCACGCCGGGGGTTCCCCCGACCTAGACAGCAATGTTGTCGATCAACCGCACACCCGCCAGCCATGCCGCTGCAAACAAACGCGCGTCGGGTTTGGCCCTGTCCAACAACGACAGATCACCACCATCGCGCAGTTCCAGATAATCAACGTCATTGAACCCTGCCGCCATGATGCGCGCTCTCGCGTCCGGCAAGACTGCATCCATCGTCGCACCACCCCGTAACTTCTGCCGCATATCCTCCATCACCTCGGCCAAAACCGGCGCATAGACGCGAGAGCGGTCCGACAACAACAGGTTGCGCGATGACATCGCCAGCCCGTCTTCCTCGCGGATCGTCGGGCAGCCGATCACTTCGATCGGGATATCCAGATCACGGGCCATGCGGCGCACGATCTGGAGCTGCTGATAATCCTTTTCGCCAAAGAACGCATAATCCGCCGCCGTCTGCGCAAAAAGCTTGGAGACCACCGTCGCGACCCCATCAAAATGCCCCGGGCGGCTTTCCCCGCAGAGCATATCCGTCAAGCCCGCGACTGAAACGGTGGTCGCAAAGCCATCGGGATAGATCTGATCCGGCTCCGGCACATAGATCAAATCGACACCGATCGATTCCAGTTTGCGCGCGTCTTCATTTTCGGTCCGGGGATAGTTCTTGAGGTCTTCAGGATCGTTGAACTGTTTGGGGTTCACAAAGATCGTGACGATCACCCGGTCGCATTTCTCGCGCGCTGCACGCGCCAGCGAGAGATGCCCCTGATGCAGCGCGCCCATGGTGGGAACCACGCCAATCGTCTCGTCAGCTTTGCGCCACAACCTTGTCTGTTGGCGCAGACCGACCAACGTCCGTTCGATAGGCGCGATCATTTTGGAGGGGCCTCATCGGCGAATACATGTTCAGCGGCGGGGAATGTCCGCGCCCGTACCTCGGCGGCATAGGCCGCAATCGCCGCCGCGGCATCATCGCCCAGATGCGCATAGCGTTTCACGAACTTGGCCTTGAACGCAGTGAACAGGCCCAGCATGTCGTCGACGACCAATATCTGCCCATCACACCGGGCACTCGCCCCGATCCCGATGGTCGGGATTGGCACGTGCGCGGTGATCTCATCGGCCAGCGTCTCTGGCACCTTCTCCAACACCACCGCAAAGGCCCCCGCCTGCGCCACCGCATCGGCATCCGCCAGTGCCGCATCACGGGCCGCACCCCGGCCCTGCACCTTATAGCCGCCCAGCGTATTGATCGACTGCGGCGTCAGCCCGATATGCGCCATTACCGGAATACCGCGCGCAACCAGAAACGCGATGGTGTCGGCCATGTGCGCGCCGCCTTCCAGCTTCACTGCTCCCGCCCCCGTCTCGGCCATCAACCGGGCGGCATTGCGGAATGCCTGTTCACGGCTTTCCTCATACGACCCGAACGGCAGATCGATGACCATCATGGCGGACGACA
>CBDTVH010000125.1:0-6321 GCA_965363665.1 uncultured Yoonia sp.
ACGATCATCTGGCAGAAACCAACGGGCTGTCTGCGGCCGAACATGTGGGTCGTTCCATCCATGAGGTAGTACCCGATCTTGCGCCGGAAGCAGAAGGTATTTTCAAGTCGATCTTTGAGACAGGCGATGTCGTCGGGCCATTCGAATTATCGGGCGAAACGAAAGCATCCCCCGGCAATCAACGGACGTGGCTTGAAACCTTCGTGCCGGTCAAGAATGAAGAAGGTAAAGTATATGCCATCTCGGTGTCGGCCCTGGAAATCACCGAGCAGAAGAAAAACGCCGGCTTCATTGCGGAAAACGCAGCCCGGTTGCGCAGGGTCATGGATGGGGTGCTGGCTTTTGTGGGGACCCTGACGCTGGATGGCGTGCTGACGGAAGCCAACGAACCTGCGATTGCGGCATCTGGCCTTTCGCGCGCAGATATTCTGGGCAAACCATTCTGGGATACAATCTGGTGGTCGCATTCCAAAGCGGTGCAGGACCAGTTACGCCAAGCCGTTGCAAAGGCGGCCTGCGGTGAAATGGTGCGCTATGATGTCGAGATCCGTGTGGTGGGTGGCAACTTGATCACAATAGATTTCCAACTGGCGCCCGTTTACGACAGTGATGGCGCTTTGATCGAGCTTACCGCGTCCGGCATCGACATATCCGAGCGAAAACAGTTCGAGCAAAGTCTTGTCGAAAGCGAAGAAAAGCTGCAACTGGCCCTTTCAAGTGCGGATCAGGGTGTATTCAACTACATCGCCGCCCGCGATGAGATCGACTGGGATGAGAAAACCCGCATGTTGTTCGACGCGCCGATGGATCAGGAATTCTTTACGATAGACGATATGGTCGCGATGATTCACCCTGATGACCACGCATATGTCATTCCTGCATTGCATGACTGCCTCGACCCCGCCGGGGACGGATCGTACCGGATCGAACACCGTATCAACACGCGCGATGGCAGTACACGTTGGGTCGCTGTTCACGGATTGACGTCTTTTGAAGGGCAGGGGGCCGATCGCCATCCGGTCAGGACAACTGGCACGATCCGTGACGTCACGGCCCGCAAACTGGCAGAAGAAGGCTATGCCCGCAGTCTTGAACGCCTTGAGCTTGCGCTTGACGTGGGGCGCATGGGCATCTGGGACTGGGATCTGGTCACCAATGCAGTCGAATGGACTGACGGTGTCTATATCCTGGGTGGATTGGATGCGAATGAAGTTCAGCCGACCTTCGAGATATGGCGGCAGATGGTCCACCCTGATGACCGCAAGCGTGCAGAAAAAGCGGTCTTGAAGGCGCGCGATACCCGCACGCCGATCGTTGACAGGTATCGGCTTGTTCACCCGGATGGGACGGTTGTTCCGGTGATGGTCCGCGGCATGTTCTTTTACGATGCGGAAGGTAGCCCGGTCAGAATGCTGGGTGTGGTCGAAAACATCTCGGAGCTTGCGCAGTCGGACGCGCACCGCGAATTGCTGCTGGGCGAGTTGAACCACCGCGTGAAGAATTCGCTGGCCACGATACAGGCGATGGCATCGCATACGATGCGCACGACACCGGATCCGGCCGAATTCCATGAGAAATTCAAGGGCCGGCTGCGCGCGATATCACTGGCGCATGAAATTCTTTCGCAACGGGATCAGAAATTGGCGGGATTGGCGGATCTGATCGAACGCCAAGTTGGTCCTTATGTCGATATCGATTCGGACAGGATTACCTTGTCGGGTCCAAAGATACTTCTTGGCCCTAACAGTGCGCATGCCTTGGGGCTAGTGCTGCACGAATTGGCGACCAACGCTACTAAATATGGTGCGTTGAAGACAACAAAGGGTCGCATTGACTTGAATTGGAGAATATTTGACAACAATGGGATTGAATTTATAGAGTTGAAGTGGGCGGAAAGTGGTGGCCCGAAAGTAATTGTTCCTGAGACGCGCGGTTTCGGCAGCCGTTTAATTCAACAGTCGCTTGAGTATTCGTTTGACGGTAGTGCGGAACTCAATTTCAACCCTGAGGGACTAAAGGCAGTCCTGACACTGCCAGTAAGGGCGGACTACGATGAATCGTAAACGTATACTGATCGTCGAAGACGACGCGATTATAGCGATGGACCTTCAGTTCACAGCCGAGGATGCAGGCTTTGAAGTCATAGGCCCGGCAAGCACGCTGGAGCAGGGCCTTGCGTTGGCCCATCAGGGGGGCCTGGATATGGCGCTGCTTGATATGAATTTGCGAAACCAGAATTCATATGAAATTGCGCAGTTGTTAACGTCCGAAAATGTACCCGTCGTGTTTTTGTCTGGATCAGAAGGCGATGATCGTCCGGACGACATCAAAACGTTGGACGTGCTTGCCAAACCGGTTGATACGAACAATCTGCTTGCGCATTTGAATAGCTTTCTGGCCCCGACACAGGCCGTTGCGTCGTAAGCTCGACACTTCACGCAGGGCGACACTCTTTACAACTTCGCTGATCCAACGCGGTTCAGGGTGTCTGAATGGCACGACCATCAACTGATGGACGCGGGAACCTTTTCCATTTGGTCTGGTTGGCTCTGTAAGACCACAGAGGGGCGCGTGATGTCGAAATCAATGGAACCTGCGAAAGTTCAGGAAAAGCCTGCGCTTATTTTGACATTGGGATGGTACGCTATCTTTGGCTGCATCGTCTTCGTCGCAAGTGTCGTCATTGCCGATTTTGTCGTACCGGATCACGACTGGATCGCCGACACGATCAGCGACCTTGGGGCGGGCGAATATGAATACATCGTCGATATGGGGCTCTATGCCTTTTCGGCATCTTTGGTTTGCATCGCGTTGCTTGCCGCACATGTTCACTTGGGGGGCTGGACCTGGAGCTTTGGCGTCGTTGGATTTGCGCTGCTTGGATTGATTGTCTTTCTGGTCGGTGCCCGCAATGAATATGGCGACTCAGATAACGAAGGGGTCGTCATCCATATCTATCTCGTCTACGCGCTGGGGCTGCTGATGGCGTTACTTCCATGGGCGATGGCAGATGGCGCGGACAAAAGCGGCGGGGTTTATCGCACGTTGTTAATCGGACTTTCGATCCTTTGGGCGATCTCTGCTCCGTTCTTTTTCTTCCTGCCAGACAACATAGACGGCATCTATGAACGCTATCTGGGGGTCATTGCAATTATCGCCGTTTGCACGTTAGCGTGGATGTTCATCAGCCGCGGCAGGAAAATCTCGTAGGTCTGGTGCGCCCATGCGTGGCATCCCGCGCCGTTTCGATTTCTCAATCCCCATGCAGAGAAGGGCCCAGATCATGTTTTTTCCCTCCGAGATCCTCGATACGCTTGTCAGAGCCGTAGTACTGTCCTCCGTCGCCGGCATCTGGGTCATCGTCGTCGTTCGGTTTATCGGATTGCGGGCATTCTCAAAAATGACGGCCTTTGACTTTGTGATTACGGTCGCGATCGGCTCTCTTTTGGCCGGTGCAAGCCAAGCAGGATCGTGGTCTGCATTCGTGCAAGCCACTGTTGCCATCGCCAGCCTTTTGATTGTTCAGTTCATAGTTGCCCGGCTTCGTATTGCATCGGATCAATTCGAAAGCATCGTCCAGAATGCGCCCGTGCTGCTGATGCGGGACGGGGAGATTTTTCATAAGGCATTGCATGCGACACGCGTGGCCGAAGACGATTTGATTGCCAAACTGCGCGAGGCCAATGTGCTTGATCTGTCAGATGTACGTGCCGTAGTGTTGGAAACGACCGGAGATATCTCGGTGCTGCACGGCCCCCAGCTTCAAACGCGGCTTCTGGATGGCGTTGACCGACTATGAGTTACGGCTGTTTGTCGTCGCAAGACAAGTTACGGGGCGTCTCAGCTGCTGCGATATGATATGAAAATGCCTCGTGATAAAACGACGCAAAGCCTTGGGACGTCGAATGCCCACAATACTATTATCAAAGGGGATTTTGACCAATGGCAGTCCGTCGGGGTCTGCAACTTTAAAATAAAAACAAGAACTTAAAGTGTCTAACGGGCTAATTAATACCCTTTTATATCCTTGTGGAAATTTGGAGTTTGTCCAACCCTATCGATCTGACTTTTTGGTTAACTTTCATGCTAGACGGCCGCTGACCTGCTCCCCATTGAGTCCGCTAATTTAGGTTAGCTCTGTTCAGGTTTTGGTCTTCCTTTGACCGGTTAATATATTCCGTGGGTGTCCTGCCAGCGAGGCTGGAATGGGGGCGGTAGTGGTTGAAGTCGATGCGCCATGCCGCCACTAAATTGCGGGCATGGCGTGGGCTGTCGAACAGATGTTCGTTCAGGCATTCATCTCTCATGCGACCATTGAAGCTCTCTACGAACCCGTTTCGCATTGGCTTTCCTGGCGCGATGTCGTGTCAGTCAGCATGTCTCCGCGTGGGCTGTCGGACAATAACGTGCAGCGATCGGTTACAAAGTTTGATGTGGAGTGGGTCTTGCTGCGGTGCGGCCCGTCATTCCAGCAATTAGTTGCAAGCGCAAAATCTGCGATGTGCGGACCCAAACGGTGCAGACGGAGCCAGCCTTGCGACTTTGAAAACCAATGGTTGCCTTCCAAACGCAGAAATCATAGCGCGTTGCATCATTCACAGAGGATCTGGGGATCATTCCTTTTATCGCGGCTAGGAGGCAAACCTTCGCTTCGTAGCAGCCATATGATGCGGACCGCAATCGCGCTGGGGGTGATCCGATGCAATTTCGCTGAATTTCGACTTCTCCATTCCGATCAAGGGATCGACGCCTTCCGCGCCCCATCTGTTAATCAAACGATCGGCTTTCGGTATCTTCCAAACCGCACTGATACCGAAAATTCATCCTTAGAGAAAACCAACCACTACTGATCCGCGTCTGATTTGATAGGTGCGGGGGGAATGAGCGCGTTTTGCGGGACCACGGGATTAGGATTGGCTTCGTTCACATCAACTGTGACCGACTCTGTGATCACTTCGATATCAAGGCTATCCTCAGTGGTCGAAGTGCTGTCGGCCGAAGTTCGTGCCCCGCGTTCGCCACCGAAAAGATATTCAGGAGCACCGGCGATGCTGGCGACGTCCGAGTTGATGGTTAAGAAATAGTTGTTTGCATCCCCGTCTTCGGACATGAAATTCAGCTGATCCATACTTATCGCGACATCTTTCTCGGCAATCCCGATGAACCCACCGACGCCCAGTATCACCAGTTCTACATCACCGGAACGGCTTAGAACGATGTCGTTGACTTCACCAATATCGTTCCATTCACCCGCAGAACTGTCATCGCTGAACCCGGTTCCGGCAACATGCACACGCATGCCGATTAGCTCCGACGCTTTTATGTTCATTGCGGGGTCAAAAGTATCATTCAGAAACACTGTAGTATGCTCGTCAGCATAGGCTGACATTCCAAAGACAATAGCCGCTGCGGTCGTAATAAAATAGTCTTTCATTGTGGTTTTCCTTTTCCGGTTGCGTGCCACCGCCACCACCTTTTTTAGGTGCTACCGGTAATACAACGGGATCGTTCATCAATCGTTCCGCGTCCTAACAGGATTTTATTTTGGCCCGACTGGTCCAATGCTGCATATTTGGGCGTCTTGAAGAATAATGGTGGAACAGGAAGTCTAGCCGCCGTTCGCTGCGAAGTGCACGGACTGGTAAGATGCGGACGAAGTGACCATTCGCTGCGTTTGCGCCACCGGCGGCTATGGAAAGATGGTAGCGGCCTTGGCAAGCGCAGCGGCCCCTAAAATATCACATCTTGATACGGTTATCGCCATATCTCTTATTTCAGGATCTCGACCATTTCGGCGTAGCCACGTGAAGTAGCGTGTTGCAGTGGCGTCACTCCATCGCGATCTCCGATGGATTTATCTGCACCCGCATCAACGAGGATCTGCACTGTCTTGATGTGATCAGGCCCACCGTCACCCAAGACGACAGCCTCTATCAAGGCGGTCCATGCCAAATTGTTGATATGATCCAGTGGTGCGCCGCCAGCCACCAAACGTGCAACAACGTCATGATGGCCGAGGTGGGCCGCAGCGATCAAGGCTGTACCGTCATAAACGCTGGTGATCAGGTCTGGTGCGTTTCCGAGTTCCATTGCAAGCGATACCATTTCGGGATCATCGGCGACGGCTGCGATTGTCAGCACATCATAAACACGATTTTCGAGGGCGTTCATGTCCGCTCCACCCTTAGCCAGTGCGATCAGCGCGTCGTCGTGTGATGCAAAGGCCGCGACATGTGCGGGCGTGCGCTGTGACCGATCTCGGATGTCCACATCGGCACCTGCTGCGATCAAACGGTTGATCTCATCCACGTCGCCCTCGTG
>CBDTVH010000126.1:0-6305 GCA_965363665.1 uncultured Yoonia sp.
ACTTGCGGTCGCAACCCCAATAGCGGCGCTGTGCGGCGGATCATTTCAGCCGCCACAGGGACGGCCGTCCAACCCGCCGTGCGGCGTGGTTCATCGCCTGAATTCTCGGATGGTTCGTCCAGCGTCACGATCAGAACATATTGCGGATCATTGGCCGGAAAGACGGTGGCGAAGGTCGAAATGACCTTGTCATCGTAGTATCCACCACCGGAAGCGCGCGGTTTGTCGGCGGTACCTGTCTTTCCACCAACCTCATATCCCGGCACTTCGCCGAATGACGCCGTGCCGCGCACCACGACCTGCCGCAGCATGTTGCGGGTTCGCGCGCTGACGGCTTCGCTGACGATACGCGGACCGGGTTCCACGATATCCCGGCGCAGCAGGGTCGGCTGAACACGTGTGCCGCCGTTCAGCAGGGATGCATAACCAGCCGCCAAATGTACCGGTGATGTCGAAAGCCCGTGACCGTAAGAGATTGTCATGGTTGAGATTTCAGACCAATTCGGTGGCAACAAGGGCTTGCCTGTCGGGGCTTCGACCATCTCGAGCGGCGTCGCTTCCAGGAAACCGAGGGATTCAAGGAACGCCCGCTGCCGCTCAGCCCCGATTTGCATCGCAATACGCGCAGTCCCGATGTTCGATGATTTCACGATGACATCCGTCGTGCTGAGTTCCGGGCCGTAGTTGCGAAAGTCACGAATGCGAAAGCGACCCCAGGTCAGTGGGCCCTGCGTGTCGATCAGTGTGTTGGCATTGACCAACCCCAGTTCCATCGCTTGCGCCGTGGTAAAAATCTTGAACACAGACCCCAGTTCATAAACACCTTGAACGGCACGATTGAACAACGGGCTGTCAGATTGATCACCAGTGGTTTGCACCTGCGGGCGATTATTGGGGTCGAAGTCCGGCAAGGACACCATCGAGATGATTTCACCGGTGTGCACATCCATCAAAACGGACGTCGCGCCCTTGGCATTCATGATCGACATGCCGCCCGCAAGCACCTGCTCGGCTGCGGCCTGAACCGTCAGATCCACGGAAAGCTGAAGCGGTGCACCCTCATTCGCCGGGTCACGCAGATAGGCATCAAACTGTCGCTCGACACCGGCCACGCCAATGACCTCGGCACTGGCCACACCTTCGCGGCCATAGCTGGCACCGCCAAGAATGTGCGCAGCAATCGGACCGTTGGGGTAAAGGCGCATTTCACGCGGCCCGAAAAGGAGCCCCGGAGAGCCGATATCGTGCACCGCCTGCATCTGTTCGGGGCTGATCTGGCGGCGGATCCAGAGGAAACGGCGATCACCCTCGAAATCCTTCAGCAACCTGGCCTCATCCAGTTCCGGGAAAATCGCGGCCAACTTCCTGGCGGTATTGGCCGGGTCAACCATATCGCGCGGATGTGCGTAAAGTGAGTGCGTCTGAAGGTTGGTCGCGAGAATACGCCCGTTTCTGTCGACAATATCAGACCGCTGCCCGATAATGGGATTGCCCACTGCTGAGGCGCGCGGTTCTTCCGGGACAGAGGACGCCAGCGCACCCATGCGCATTCCGATCAGTCCAAAGGCGCAAAAGAAGGCCAGTCCAAGCACCAACAACCGACCCTCAGCGCGTTGACGTTGCTTGTCGGCCATCGCTTCGTGGCGGCGTGCACGGTTTTCAGCCTCGATCGCATCAGGGTTCTCGCCCCGTGCACGCGCCTTCAAGATACGCGCAAGCGGGCGGAGTGGAGCCCGGCTCATAGATCGTTCTCCATCGCTGAAAGCTCATCAAAGGATAGCTCGATAGGGTTGGTGATCGGCAGGATTGGCGGAAGTGGATAGATGATCTGATCAACCGCACCAAAAGCATCGGGCATCAAAGGCAGCAGGCCCAAACGATCAAAATTCAGGTCCGCAAGGTCGGCCAGACGGTCAGGGCGGTTCAGGTAAGCCCATTCGGCGCGCAGCATGCCCAGCCGTTCGTGGGCCGCGCCGATTTCACCGTGCAACCCGCGCACTTCGGCAATCGCCGACTGTGTCTTGTAATTCTCTTGATAGGCCCAAAACGCGAGCCCCATGACCGCCAAGGCAGTCAAAACATAAAACAAACCGCGCACCTTACCGGCCCCCCTTTTTCTTCTTCATCGGCATGCCCAGCTTTGCCGGATCAATGGATTCCGCTGGCGCGTCCGTGCGGATCGCGACCCGCAGCTTGGCGGAACGTGACCGTGGATTTTCTGCCAATTCCGCGTCATCCGGCCCAATCGCCTTGCGCTTTTCAATCCGCCAGGCAGGCGTGACCTGCGCAATTTCGGGTGCATAGCGGTTGGCGTTGGCTGTATTGCCAGACCGCGCCTGCAAAAAGCGTTTCACCATCCGGTCCTCGACCGAATGAAAGGTAACAACCGCCAACTGGCCCCCAGGTTTCAACGCGCGTTCCGCCGCCATCAATCCTTCGGCCAATTCGCCGTACTCGTTGTTCACGGCGATCCGTAGCGCCTGAAATGTTCGCGTGGCGGGATGCGATTGACCGGGCTTCGCACGCGGCAAGCACCCTTCGACGATCTTGGCCAATTGCAGCGTCGTTGTCAGTGGACGTGCTGCAACAATTGCCTTGGCGATGCGTCGGGACGCACGTTCTTCGCCATAAAGGTAAATTATATCAGCAAGTTCCGCCTCATCCGCCTCATTGCAAAGATCCGCGGCTGAAGGCCCATCCTGGCTCATCCGCATATCCAGCGGTCCGTCGCGCATGAACGAAAAGCCGCGCTCCGCCAGATCAAGCTGCATGGAGCTGACGCCAAGGTCCAAGACAACGCCGTCCAGATCGGTGCCGTATTCATCCAGTTTGGAAAACACGCCCGCAACGGTTTGGATCCGGTCGCCGTAGTCGTCAATCCACTCGGCCGCCATCTCAAACGCCAGCGGATCACGGTCAACGGCAACCACTTTATCCGCCCCGGCGGCCAGCAATGCGCGGGTATATCCGCCATTGCCAAACGTTCCATCCAACCACACCCCAGAAACGGGCGAGACCGCTGCGATGAGCGGTCTAATCAGAACAGGAATATGAGGTGAGGTTTCAGCGGCAGCAGACATCGTTCAGCCATCCAACAGGATGAGCGGGTCATACCCATCCTCCTCTTCATCAATCCAGCCAGAGCGTTCGTTGGCGACCTCTTTGCTGAACGTCTCGGCCTTCCAGATCTCGAAATGATCGCCGAGACCGCTGAAGGTCAGCTCACCATCCGTCAACCCCAGTTTCTGGCGCTGCTTGATGGGCATGACCGTGCGGCCGTCCTTATCCACATCTAGTTTGATGGATTGGCCAATGATCAGGCGCGATAACTTCTTTTTGTTCTCGGACCCGCGGGGAAGCGCGTTGATCTGGCTTACGACTGCGTTGAATTCATCAACCGTATAGCCGTGGAGTTGGTTTTTCAGATGATCGCCGTAAAGCAGGTACATGCGGGGTGAAAGGCCGGGCGTCCATTCAGGGTCGCCCGCTTCGAGCACACGACGAAAATCAGCTGGGATCGACATGCGCCCCTTGCTGTCCACCTTTTGGGTGTGTTCGCCTGTAAAACTCAGAACCACTGTCCCTCGGTCCTCACTCGTCCCCCAAAAAATTTGCCTTGGATATGAGAACGGCGGATTGATCTGCTGCCACTGATCAATCCGCCGCCTCGTCCCTTACGGGAAGTCCGACTGCGCGTGCCACCTGGGGGGATGTCTGCTCGCTCACGCGCCGGATCTCATTGGGTAAAGACGAAGCCTGTATGAAACCTGCTTTTGCCGGTTGGGGTTCTTAAGTTGCCCCTTTGAAGTCGTGTTCGTCATTACCGTGAGACAGTTGTGCCACCACATCGCCCACCAAGCAACAACTTTTTGGGAATTCATGGTACTACATGGTGTTTTTGGCCCACCTCCAGAACAATATATTGATGGGGAGCGCGCTGAACGGTATATTTGTAGGGGTGAAATCTGACGAAAACACAATATATAGTGCTAATTTGAGGAAACGCACTGTTTCAAGAAAGTCCCAACTAATTTTGAAATCTGGGCGGAAGGGTCGCTTCTCAGCGCGTAGACGCTTCATTATTTGCTGCTTTTCGACTCGAAGTTGACCTCGATTCCATGAAATCCCGAATCTTGAGGCCATTCATCGGCGAACACTGGTCAGTGCCTTAGATCCGCCGATACATCACATAGGCATCAACCAGACCACGCGTTGGATGCGAAAAAGCGTCGGGGATGGTCCCGACCGTTTCAAATCCAAGCCGATGCCATAACCGGACCGCCCCATCGTTGCTTGCCAGAACGAAGTTGAACTGCATCGCCTGATATCCGAGGTGTCGGGCTTCGGTCAGGCTGTGTTTGCAAAGCGCACCGGCAACGCCCTGCCCGCGTGCCGCCTGGCTGACGACGTAGCCGCAATTGCAGATATGTGCGCCACCGCCGGGTTGATTGGTCTTTATGTAATAGGTGCCGACGATCCCGTTGTCATTTTCAGCAATATATGTCGCCCGGGCCTGCGTCATCCAGTACGCGCGCGCCTTGGCCTTGCTGATATCAGGATTGACGGCATAGGTATCGCCTGCACGAAAAACATCGCGCAACATCGGCCAGATCAGATCAAAGTCATCCGGCCCTGCTGCGCGGATGTTCATCAGGCAAGGCCGCCTTCGATAAAGCGGCGCGCCATTACGCGATAGGCATCCGCCATCGGGCCGTCACCAGCCGCGATCGGCGTGCCGCTGTCACCGGCAAGGCGGGTATCAAGATCAATCGGCAACGCGCCAAGGAAAGGCACGCCGATCTTTTCGGCCTCGGCCGCAACGCCGCCCTGACCAAAGATGTGCGATTCCGTTCCGCAGGTCGGACAAACGAACGTGGACATATTCTCGATCATACCCAGCACAGGTGTGTTGAGCGACTTGAACATATCCAGCGCCTTGCGAGCATCCAACAAGGCCACGTCCTGTGGCGTGCTGACAATCACCGCGCCTGTCAGCTCGGTCTTCTGGCACAGCGTCAGTTGCACATCACCCGTGCCGGGGGGCAAATCAACGATCAACACATCCAACTCACCCCATTGCACCTGCCCCAGCATTTGCTGCAACGCACCCATCAGCATCGGCCCCCGCCAGACAACGGCCTTGCCTTCTTCCATCATCAGGCCAATCGACATCATCGTAACGCCATGCGCCCGCAAAGGGATAATCGTTTTGCCATCAGGACTGCCCGGGCGCTTGTTCACCCCCATCATCCGAGGCTGCGACGGGCCGTAAATATCAGCGTCCAGCAAACCCACGCGACGCCCCTCGCGGGCCAGTGCCACGGCAAGGTTCGAGGACACAGTTGATTTACCAACCCCACCCTTGCCAGAGCCAATCGCCAGAATGCGATCAACCCCGGACACCTTGGCTGGTCCAGCCTGTGGCGTAGGATGGCGGCCTATTTTGAGCGACGGGGGCTCTGGCGCTTTTGGCGCGGGGCCATGGGCTGTCAAAACGACTGTCGCACTTTCCACCCCAGGCAGACGGCGCACGATATCTTCGGCAGCGCGGCGGACACCATCCATCTTGGACGCCTCACCCGGATCAGCGGCTTCGATCACGAAACGCACCTTATCGTTTTCGATGTTCAATGCACGGATCATGTCACGCGACACCAGATCATCGCCGCCGGGCAAGGTGAGTCGGGACAAAGCGCCCAGAATTTCGTCACGTGTCACAGCCATATTGAGACCCCAAGTTTCAAAAACGTCTAAATTACAACCACCATCTGGCACGTTTTAGGCAAAGCGCAAGGGTTGGGAAACATATGCACAAAAATACGACAGATTGGTGACGATAGGTCAGCAATGTTTATGCACTTTCTGCATAGCAGCATTGCGGAAACATCCATTGTGCAAGTGCAGCATCATCATACATCTTGGTCACAACAGCACGGCAGAAGCCAGTGCAACCGAAACAAGATTGAGTAGTGAAATGACTGTACTGACCGAAACATTCCTTGCTGGCAACTCTTTGAGCTCCCGCTTTGCAGCACTTCGTGCGCAGTGGGCCGAGAGCGCCGCAAAACGTAAAACATACCGGACAACTGTGTCCGAGCTGGAAACCCTTTCCTCGCGCGACCTGGCCGATCTGGGCATTTCGCGGGGCATGATAAAGGCCATCGCTTACGAAGCGGCCTACGGCAAGTAATTCAAGAATTCGGACCTGCTGCCTCCTCCCTTTAGGCAGGTTCGGACACGGCCCATCGCCTCACCTCCTCCCGAGGTTATGGGCTCTCAATAAGGTGGCGGTATCCACCTCCTCC
>CBDTVH010000127.1:0-6245 GCA_965363665.1 uncultured Yoonia sp.
AGGGATGATCGCGATTTGGGCCACCGGCGCCATGGCACACTCGCCACTGAACGGGACAACACCGGCCGATGCAGCGACGGTGGCGGACATGCCCGCTGAGGTTCTGATGGATTTCAAGGGCGATATCCGCCTGACACGAGTTGCGATAACCCATGCGGGTACCCACCGCATGGATATGGAGCTTGGTGGTCAAACAGCCTTCATGCAGGAATTTGCTTTGCCGATGCACGACATGGGGGCCGGTGAATATGTGGTCGAATGGCGTGGCCTTGGGACTGATGGCCATGCTTTGACAGGCACCTTCAGCTTCACAGTCGAATAACGATGCCCGACGCTTGGGGGTTGGCGGCAATCGTCACCAAATTCGCACTTTATCTTGGCATACTGACCGCCGCGGGAACGGTCATGGCGACGCTGATGTTCAGGTTGGAACGCACGCGTGGTCTGGCCCTGACCTTCGCCGTGCTGGGGTTGTTTGCGACGGTCCTGGCCTTCTCATTGCGCGGCGCCAATCTGACGGGTGACGCAAGCGGCATGACGGACCCCGAAATGCTTGGGCTGCTATGGACCACACCTGTTGGTACGGCTTTGATGTATCGTATTGCTGGCCTCGGGCTGCTGATCATTGGATTATTTCTGGGCCGTCCCGGCCTGTGGGCGTCGGTGCTGGGCGGTTTCATGGCGATATGGTCTTTTGACCATGTCGGCCATGTTTCTGGCCGCGACACCACCCTTCTCGATATCGCTTTAACGCTCCATCTGGCTGCGATTGCGCTTTGGGTCGGCATCCTGACACCATTGAAGCGGCTGGCGACAGTTTCCGAAACCCAGGCGTCGGCTGCCGAAGTCGGTGAGCGGTTTGGTTTTGTCGCGGCAATAGCTGTGCCGGCACTGATCATTGCGGGCGTTTACATGGGGTATCAATTGGTCGGGTCGTTCGCTGCATTAATCGGCACGGGTTACGGCCAAGCGATGATCCTCAAGGTGCTGCTTGTCGCAGTCCTGCTGGGGTTGGCCGCTGCCAACAAGCTGCGGTTCGTGCCTGCACTTCGGTCGGGACATACAGTCGCTGCCAACCATCTATCCAACGCCATAACGATCGAATGGGCCGTGATTTATGCTATACTTGCGATGACGGCCCTTCTGACAACCAATCTGACTTTGCCAACATGAGGCACACCATGAACAGACGTCACTTTCTGGCCTCCGTCTCGGCCACTGCGATATTACCGTTGCCCACCTTTGCCTCCGGGGATGCGTTTCATTTGAGGGCAGAGCCGGTCATCCGGCAAATCCTGCCTGATAGTGATGCTGCCACGGCAATGCTTGGCTTCAACGGATCAATGCCCGGCCCGGAACTGCGGGTTCTTCGTGGTGAACGGGTCAATATCGACGTGGAAAACGGTCTTGATGAAGGCACGGCAGTACATTGGCACGGCATCAGATTAGAGAACCCGATGGACGGGGTACCGATGCTGACCCAAGACCTTATCAATCCTGGGGACACCAAAACCTACAGCTTTGTGCCGCCCGATGAGGGGACGTACTGGTACCACTCGCACTACATCTCTCATGAGCAGGTTGCACGCGGTATGATTGGCGCGTTGATCGTCGAGGACGAGACGCCGCCAGACGTAGATCACGACGTGACCGTCCTGCTTGCTGATTGGCAGATGCAGCCTGATGGCCAGTTGACGAACGATTTCGTCGATATGCACACGGTCGCCCACGGCGGCTATATGGGTAACTTCGCAAAGGCTTTTGTGTCCCGGGATCAGGTACAGTTGGGTGATCGGGTCAGATTTCGTCTGATCAATGCGGCCACCAACCGCATCTTTGTAACCGTCATCGACGGTGTCAGCGGATCTGTCGTGGCCCTGGATGGCATGGCGTTGTCCGAACCGCGCCCATTGGCAGAGCTTGTTCTTGCCCCGGCACAACGCGCGGACGTCATTGTCGATATCACCGGCCCTGTTGGGTTTGACATGCTGACACGGCAGGGTCCGTACCGGCTGGCTGATCTGGCCGTTGAAGGCAACAATACACAAAGACAGGCTGGGCCAATCGTGGCACTTGCCCCTCCTGTGGTGCCAGCGCCGGGTGAACCTACGCAGCATCTGACGTTGACCATGATGGGTGGTGCGATGGGTGGAAGGCACAATGGCGACAATATCTGGGCTTTCAATAACGTCTCTGATTTGCAGGCAGACCCGTTCGGATCATTCCAGCGCGGAGAGACGGTGCGGATCACCTTCGTGAACGACACGTCGTTCCCGCATGGCATCCACCTGCACGGTCACCACTTTTATGAAGTCAATTCCGACGGTACTTTGGCAGACCTGCGTGATACGACCCTGGTCGATGCGCGCGACAGCCGCGATATCATCTGCGTTTTCGACAACCCCGGCCGCTGGCTGTTGCACTGCCACATGCTAAGCCACGCTGTTGGAGGGATGAGAACCTGGGTAAACGTGGCATGAAGGGCCTTTGTGCGCTTTTGATCGTTTTTGCGACTGCGGCTTCTGCTGATCATGAGCTGGAAAACCGGGACATCATTGCTGGACAGGCCCTTTACGCCGACAACTGTGCCTCGTGCCACGGTGCGAACCTTGAGGGGCAACCGAACTGGCAGTCGGCAGGTGCAGATGGGGTGCTTCCGGCGCCGCCTCATGATGAAACGGGCCACACATGGCATCACGACAACGCGCTGTTGTTCGACTATACAAAGCTTGGGGGCAAAGGCGCTTTGGCCGCGCTGGGTGTGACCGACTTCAACAGCGGAATGCCCGGCTTTGACGGTGTGATATCCGATGAAGAGATCTGGGATATTCTGGCCTACATCCAATCGACCTGGCCCAAACGCATCCAGGATATGCAAGCCAGCCGAAACCGGCCGCACTGAGCGCATCACTGTGATATGGCGCGATCACGGTTCTGACGACGAAACAGCCATGCGCGATAATTGACCGGTCAGCGGGAAAAGACAGGCTTGCAGCGCGTGGTATATGTCCGGCTTTCCCAGAAAAATCGAACTTGTGGGCGCGCCATCTGCGTCAATCGCAGGATACCATCCGCCGTGCTTGTGGTCGATGAAGGTCGCGTTCGCGAAATCCCATAGACGCCTGTACCAGACCTCATCCTCGTCCCGCCGATCCAATATGATCAGCGCGGCGATTGCACCGATCGCTTCTGTGACAGGCCACCAAAACCGTGACGCGTCCGCGACGGTCCCATCAAAGTGAAGCGTGTAGGCTAGGCCACCATTGGGCAGCCAGGCATCGCGCAAAGCCTGCTCAATCAGTTTGCGCGCCACCTTGGGCGCATCCGTCGGCGGGCGACCCATAAGGTCCCAGTGTTGCAAGGTCAGGCGTCCCAATTCGAACGAATGTCCGGGCGTCGTACCTGCGGGCCGGAACATATGATTGCCTGCATAGTCGCGGTCAATCTGCCAATCCTGCGTGTAATGTTCAGAAAGGCGCCAGTTTTCGCGGGGTGCAATCCGGCGCGTAAAGAAATCGAGGATACGGCCTGCGCGCGTCAGAAAAACCGCCTCACCGGTTGCTTCATAGGCCGTCAGCATCGCCTCGACCCCATGCATGTTGGCATTCATGCCGCGATAGGTTGAAAACGGGCTCCAGTCGCGGTTCCATTCATCGCTCAGAAGGCCCGCTTCCTCTTCCCAAAAGTGCCGGTCCAGGATGTCAGTCACATCTGCCAAAAGCGCCTGGGCATCCGGGTGACCTACCATCTTCGCGCTGGACGCGGCAAGCAGAACAAAGACATGCCCATACGCCAGTTTGCGATCATCGCTGATCTCAGTTCCGGTCAGTCCCCACAAATAACCGCCGTGAACCGGGTCTTTATGATGGCTGGCAAGATAGGCCATGCCGTGATCCACAACGTTTTCAGCGCCCTTGTGACCGCGCAACACACCAAGGCTGTAGGCATGCACCATCCGTGTCGTGGTGTGCAATTCCTGCTCTTTTGTGGGCAGGGGCGTTCCATCGTGTCCTAACAGGCAAAAGCCCGGGCCGGACTGCATGCTGGCCGCATAGAAGCTCAGTTGCCTTTCACCTTGTCGTTTCAACCACGCCCGGTGGTCAGCGTGATCCAGCCAAAAGCCGTCCACATCTGCGGGGCCGGGTGTGTGTGGCTGCATGTCTTGATCAATCATTCGGCGTCCTGAAGGCATCGGTCGAGTTGGATTTTCACATCATGCGCGCTTAGGCCAGATGGGCACAATCCCGAATGGCCTCAGCGTTATTGCCAATCCCAAGCCCCAACGCCACGCGCCGATGGGCGTGAAACCCTGCACGATCCGATTCAAGTCGGACATCGAAGCTGATAAAAGGTACTGGGTATCAATAATCTGCCGTATTCCTGCCACAGCGGCATGTTTGCTGTGCAACGAACAACACAACCCATTTGCACCGCCAATTTTCAGACCTGTATCACACCACTATGCGTCATTTTGTTATTCTCGCTCTCTGTGTCCCGGCTTTGCTTGCTGGGCATTTGGCGATGGCACTGGATGCAGCACTGTCAGCACCGGAGCTTACACCATCGGCAGAGGCCTACCTTGACGCGATTTCGGGCCAGCGCATCGACAGCGATGTTGCCTATTTTGACCCCACCGCCGCAGCCCCCGAACTGACGACACAAGAACGGCTGGCAACCGTGGAAGAACCAGAAAGCAGAACGTGGAATGGGCCCACATCCGCTTGGCCCTTTGGCCTTGTGGCGGCGCTGATCCTTGCAGCAATCATCGTGGTTTTCATCCGGTTTGGCGGCAACATCGGGATCATGCTGCAACCGACCTCTGACAACCCTCACGCAGCGCGCAGAGGGCCGCGTCATGGGCAAACGCACGCTGCAGATTTTCAACCTCGGAATCTGGCCGAAATCACACGCATGGCGGACCGGCGTGCGGCCCTTGTCATGCTGGCGCAAAACGCGTTGCGCAATGCAGTCACGGCAAATGGTGTCCTTCTGCGCCAAAGCTGGACCGACCGCGAGGCATTGCGGCGCCTGCCCCCAGACCAACGCCACCTGACCGCCTTGCGCGATCTGGTGCGCGCCAGTGAGCGCGTGCAATTCGGGGGCCGTGATGTCAGCGAACCCGAGTTTGACCATCACGTTACCCAGATAACCCCGCTTTTCCGCGAGTTGGCATCATGAGTGACAGCACACCAAATCCCCAGGCCGCCAAACAGCGGCCCGAAGTCGTGCTGATCGGCATTTTCGCTGTCATCGGCATCGCGGTGTTTCTCTATTTCTCAAGTCAGCAACAACAACAGCTGCGCAGCTCGGCCTCTGGCATGGATGGCCTGCAAATCTGGCTGGATGCCGAAGGGCATAACGCACAAAGCTTTGCCGGTGGCTGGACGATCAGTGCTGAAACACTCGGGCTGTTGATTACGCCCCTTTACGACACCGACCTGGAACAAGACCGGACCCCACCGGGCACCAAGGAAGAGCTCTTGTTTCAGCAGGATGAATTTGACCTGCGTACGTTGCATATCAAAGAGCGCGCGGCGCTTGTGCAAACGATGGTCGTGCTGCCCAAATGGCGCAGTGGCGTGCGGCTGACGGGCCTCAGCCATCCTGCCTTGCTGGTTGATCGGGAACGGATCGAAACGACGCTGCACCGTATCGTCGGGGATGAAATTGGTGCTGTCGGACATATCCCCCGGCCTTTCAGTGACTTCATATACCAAACACCTGACGGCACCCGCCTGACTGCGCGCCTGTACGTGGCGCAGGTGTTCGAAGGGCGGGGCTGTGATCCGATTATCGGTGACGTCGGCCAGATGGTCCTGGGTTTCTGTCCGGTAGAGGGTGGTGACGGTGACATTCTTGTCCTTTCCGACCCTGACTTGCTGAACAACCATGGCCTGCGCTTGGGCGACAACGCGCGGATTGCCGAAACCCTGTTGCCGCAACTGGCGCAAGATAGCCGTATCCTGATCGACTACAGCCAGAATGTCTGGATCACGGAGCAGCAAGAAATTGTCGAGCACGAACGCAGCTGGTCCGACTTCCTGCGGTATTTTGAATACCCGTTCTCGGTCCTTTGGGGCGGCGGGCTGATCCTCATGCTGATCACGCTCTGGCGGGCCGGTCTGCGGTACGGACCGATTGTGGATGCCGCCTCGAAACTCAGCGCCCGCAAGGGTCAGGCCATCAGCGCGCGCGCCAAACTGATGCGCATGACCGGTCAGGACGGTGCGTTGCTGCATGATTAT
>CBDTVH010000128.1:0-6182 GCA_965363665.1 uncultured Yoonia sp.
CCGCCGATACCGAGGCGACGGGTACGCGAACGGCGGCGGCCTCGATCCGGCCTGCGATGTCTGGCAGCACCTGGTTCAGCAACCGCTGCGCAGAGGTTGTCGTCGGCACCATCGACAAGGCGGCGGCACGGCTGCGCAACATGTCACCGCGCGGCGCATCAATACTGGGCTGGCTGCCGGTATAACAGTGGATCGTCGTCATCCAACCGGTTTCCAGCCCCCATGTGTCGTCAATCAACCGCACCAAAGGGGCCAGCGCATTCGTCGTGCATGATGCATTCGAGACAATTGCCTGATCTTGCAACATCCCCTCATTCGCACCCAGAACAAGCGTCAGGTCCGCCGCGTCGGACGGACCCGAGATCAGCACCCGCCGTGCCCCCGCCTGCAATCCACGTTGTGCGATATCGGGGGCATTCGCTTTGCCGGTGCATTCCAGCAGAATGTCGACATTGGTCAGATCAAGGGTCGAGACATCGTCTGTCCGCAAAAAGGGAATGACCCGTCCATCAACAACAAGGGCATCACCCTCATGGCTGACATCGCCGCTGAACGGGCCGAAGACACTGTCGTAGGCAAAGAGATGTGCACACAGTTCGGGGGCCGCGATGTCGTTGATGCCGACGATCTCGACCTCTGGCCAAGCGCCCGATGCATGCGCACGCAGCATTGTTCTGCCGATCCGCCCGAAGCCATTGATAAAAACACGCACCATGTGATCGCCCCTCTCTCTTGGGCGGACGCTGCACCATTGCGTTGGCTGCGACAAGCCAGCATTCCAATGGCCTGTGACATCGGGCATAGAGTATGTTGTGAGAGAATCGGGTGGACCCCCGCCTTGGTTCAGCGGGGAATCGGTACGGATAACGCGTAAAAGCGATGCTGGAGTGCAACGATTTTGTGCAGTAATGCGACTTATTGGTATTTTTCTACAAAATTCGCCTCATTTGGCTAACAAGACACAGGGCAAACACAAACCCATGTGTTTTCAGTTAAAATTGAGCGTTATCGGCGAATTCTTGCCAGTTACTGTTTCGCTTTCCGCGAATAATGGGCAATAATTCTGTTGATTAAGAACCACTAAACAACAAGTTAGCGTCACTTTTTGGCCTAATTTGAATGAGAGCACAAAGCCGTAGGTCGGAAAACCGATTGATGGGTGATTATTTAAAGCTGGGTACAAAGATGGCGACGCCGCAAGCGAAAGACAATGCAGACGAGAAAGACAGCTTCGTCGATGAGTTGAAGCCGGGCACCAAGTTGATGCACGGCCAGTACACGATTGACAGCTTTCTGAACGCTGGCGGCTTTGGCATTACCTATCTGGCCCGCGACAGCCTGGACCGTAAGGTTGTCATCAAAGAGTGTTTTCCCGGCGCATTCTGCCGTCGCAGCCGTTACGTGGTCCAGGCCCGTTCACGCGCGCACCAGAATGAACTGAAATCCATCGTGCGCCTGTTTGTGCAAGAGGCCCGTAGCCTTGCCAAACTGGACCACCCCAATATCGTTGGTGTCCACCAGGTGTTCGAGGACAATGAGACCGCTTATATGGCGCTCGATTTTGTCACTGGCCGCGATCTGCTGGATACCATCGAAGATCCCAACCACGGCCTGAACCCCACGCAGATCAAGTTGATCCTGAAAGAAATTTTGGGCGCCGTCAGCTTTATTCATGACCAAGGCATCCTGCACCGCGATATTTCACCGGACAATATTCTGATCAACAAGGACTTTCACCCTGTCCTGATCGACTTTGGTGCCGCCCGTGAAGAAGCGACCAAGCAAAGCCGCGTGTTGTCTGCCCTGCGTGTGGTAAAGGACGGCTATTCCCCACAAGAATTCTATATTGCCGGTTCCGATCAGAGCCCCAGCAGTGACTTATATGCTTTGGGTGCATCCTTTTATCACCTGATCAACGGTGACGTCCCACCAAACTCGCAAGCGCGTCTGGCGGCCATCGCATCTGGTGATGCCGATCCCTATGAGCCACTGGCGGGGCGCTTTCCCGAGTATGAACCAGAGTTTCTGGCTGCTATGGACAAAGCTTTGGCCGTTCTGCCAAAAGACCGCGTTCAGTCTGCAAAGGATTGGCTGGCGATGCTGGACGGCCAACAGGGCAATGTCACGCCACTTAAGGTTGGCGGGTCTGCCGTTGCCGGTGACGCATCGAAAGGTGCTGGCGTCGCGCAGTCAGCTACGGCGAAAAAGAAATCGAACATGCCATTGTTGCTTGGCTCTGCCGCAGCGGTCGCACTGCTTGTCGGCGTCGGCGTCCTGACGATGACCGGTGGCGATGATGCACCGATCGCAGAAGCACCAGCGCCGGTTGAGGCACCGGTCGTGGCCGAGGCACCGGCACCTGTTGAAGAGACCGCGACGACAGAATTGCCTGCGTTCCTGCAGCCGCCTGCCATTGAAGAGGCCCCCGCCACGGCCGAAACCACGACTGAAGCTGCGGTTGAACCAACACCTGCCGAGCAGGAGCCGGTTGTGGCTGAAACGACACCCGCCGTTGAAGAGCCTGCACCAACTGCCGCAGAAGAGTTGGCCGCAGAGCTTGCTGCCTCATCGACACCCGAGATTTCGAACGCGCCTTCCGCGATTGCTGAGCAGGAAGCCATTGTCCCACCTGCGCTGGTAGAAGGTCCAGAGGTGACTGACGCACCTACACCTGATGTACGCCCGGCGACGCGGCCTGAAGCTGTTGAGCTGGCAGCCGTGCCTGAGCCAGAGCCACTTCCCGAACCGGTCGCGACACCGCGCCCGGTCAGCGACGAGCCGGAAACAGGCGCTGCCCTGCCCGAAGCCACATCAAATCGCTCGGTTGCAACATCAGAGGTTGCGCCAGTGGCATTGCCAGCGACACCGGATGTGGTTGAAGCAATCGGGAACGGACCTGTCGTGGAAATCTCGGCGGTCACACCCGGAAACGAACTTGCCCCGCCGCCAGTTGAAGCTGAATGGACCGTGCAATTGCCGTTTTCGCCTGCGGGCGCGCGGTCAAACATCATCGCAGAGGTCGCCCCGATCTCTCCGGTCTGGGTTGAGCCTGGTCTTGTGATCACCGGCGTAAACGGTGTCGAAATCGACGCCATTTCCGATATCCCCGGCGTTCTGCGCGATCAGGCCGGGTCAACTGATGTTGCACCGACCATTCCGGTTGCGTTCGACACACTGAACCCATCCTCAGGTCAAGCCGCGCAGCACAACTGGGTCCTGCCAGTGGTGCAAAGCGTTACTTTGACTGATGGCACACGCTTTGAAACGGTTTACGCCGGGGCCGGCTGGAGCACATCTGTGGTCGAGCTGGATGATGGACAGACCGGTGGTCTGGAAGTCGGTGACGTTATCACATCCTATATCCCGACCGGCGAAGTTATTGATCAGCGCGACTCGCTGGTGACGCTTTTCGAACGTGAATTCGACAGCGGCACTGATCAGTTCATGTTCGCCGTACAACGCGATGGCAGCCTGTGGGTTGCGTCGCTCGCCTCAAAGGGCACGACAGAGTAAAACAGTTAGATTGGCAGTTCGCTGCATGCTGTCAGGTAAATTGAAAGGTAGCTAAGATGAAATTCATTCGTGATCTGCTTGGTAAAAAGCGTAATGAAGGGGCCAAGCGGCAAACGCCGTCGGTCGAGTCTCTTGAGCAATCCTATCGCGATACGATCGGATCAATGGTCGATGATGCCGGAAAGTTCGGCCAACCCGCCGCCAGCGATCTGCTGACAAGCGAGATGCGTACAGTCACCACCCCGACCAAACAGCCCGCAGCAGCGCCTGCTGCCCCAAATATCTGGGACATGGAAGAGGGTGACATCACCGGTGCTTTGCCAGAACCCTCAGCAGCGGCTGCCTCCGCGGCGGACTCTGCGGTTGCATCTGCGGCAGCGGCCCGTTCGCCAGCGCGGTCACGTCGCACGAAGACCCGTTTGATCGGCTTTGAAAAATCCGATGGCGACGTGGTCGATCTGTTCAACGATGCACCAAAGGCCGCACCGACAAAGAGCGTGAAGTTCCCGGTTGGCTGGATCGTCGTGACCGAAGGCCCCGGTCGTGGCGAAAGCTTTTCACTGTTTGCTGGCATGTCCCAGATCGGGCGTGGCGAAGATCAGGCGATCCAGCTTGATTTTGGCGACAACTCCATCTCGCGCTCGAACCATGCGGCGATCGTGTATGACGCCGACACCAAGGAATTCCTGCTTGGGCACGGGGGCAAATCGAATATCGTCCGTCTCAATGACAAGCCTTTGATCAGCAACGAAAGCCTGAAAACGGGTGACGTGATGCGTATCGGCGAGACGGTTCTGCGCTTTGTCGCGCTGTGCGACAAATCATTCAACTGGTCTGACGGTGCGACGACCGAGGAGGACGAAGATGTGGCGATCGCCTGAACCACGTTTTGACGTCGCATCTGCGATTTGTCAGGGCGGGCGCGACTACCAAGAAGATGCCATTGTCACAGATTTTCCCTTTGGGGCGGATAGTGGTGTGGTTGTGCTTGCTGACGGGATGGGCGGCCATGCGGCCGGTGACGTCGCCAGCAAGATCGTCGTCACCGAAGTCTTTAGCGAGCTGAAGTTCGAAAGCGCCAATTTCGCCGATTTCGAAAGCGAAATTCCGCGCTTTCTGACCGAGTCCGCGTCGAACGCGAACAGCTATGTTCGCGAACATGTGCAGGCGCACCCTGAAACGCGTGGTATGGGCGCGACCCTGGTATCGGTCGTTCTGATTGAAAACCGCATGTATTGGATGTCGATCGGTGACAGCCCGCTTTATCATTACCGTTCCGGTAAAATGAAGCAGTTGAACGAAGATCATTCCATGGCGCCGCAGATTGATTTCATGGTCAGGCAAGGACTGATGGACGAAGCCGCAGGCAAGAACCATCCGGACCGGAATTGCCTTACCTCGGTCATTCTGGGTGATCGCGTGGCGAAATCGGATTGCCCCAAAACACCATTCGAGCTTCAGGTCGGCGATATCGTCGTCGTCTCCAGTGACGGTTTGCAGTACCTGGAAGACGCAAAGATTCAGAAGATATTGCACAAGTATCGCCGCAAGAAGGCGGCGGAAATCGCGGGCTACTTGCTGGAAGCGATCGAAACGCTGGCTGACCCCGATCAAGACAATTGTACTTTTTCGGTGATCAAGCTGAACCACAACAAGCCTGTGATCCGCGCAATCCGTGCAAAGCCGATTGGCCACATCGACCATCACACATCGACCGTCACACGCGTTGTCGAACCAGATGAGTTGGACCGGGTCGCTGCCAAGTCTGCAAAAACACCAGAAGCGGCAGCCACGGAGCCTACCGTGATCAAAGAGGTCAAACCGCTCAAGAAGGTTGAGTTGAACGACGACAGTGATATGACAGAGGAGGTTGATGCGGCTGCGCCGCCGGCTAAGATTGCCGCCGGAGGGAAGTAATGTCGAATCAATCATTGGGGAACCGGGTTCAGACCGAGCTCGCGCAGGCCGTCGAAAGTGGCCTGCTTCCTGATTCAGTGCAACAGAAGGCCGAACAACTGCTGATGCGCCTGCAAAAGCCGGTGCGTCTGGCGCTTTTGGGGATGCCGGGATCGGGCAAGTCCGCCATTTTGAATTTGTTGGCGGGCAGTGACGTCGTCCCGGACGCTGTGCGCCTGCCGACATTGCAATTGGTTTATGGCGAGGCCGGGAAAGCGACCTGCACGTTGCCTGATGGGTCAAAGTCGGTTCTGAACAGCGTTGATCCAGCAGAAATTGCGGCACTTTCCCCTGTTTTCGTGGAAATGCAGATGCCCCTGCCCGCGCTGCGCAAGATTTCCATCCTCGAAGTCGTGGCCCCGAACGATCCCAACGCAATTCACCGTGCGTCGCAATGGGCCGCCAAGCGCAGTGATGTCGCCTTGTGGTGCACACGCGGCTTTAACGAAACCGAGCAACGGATTTGGGCCACGATGCCCGATCTGACGAAGGATCACGCGTTCTGCATGATCACGCGGGCCGACTATCTGAAAACAGAAGGCTTGTTGGAGGCGACTGCCGGCGCGGTCAAATTGGCGGCGAAGGACGAATTCAACGAGGTTCTTCCCATTGCGACCACCCAAGCGGTTGCTGCGCGGCGCGCTGACGGGACCGTCGATAAGGATGCGATGCGCGATAGCGGCGGTTCCGCTCTGATTTCAGCGGTGCTGAAA
>CBDTVH010000129.1:0-6158 GCA_965363665.1 uncultured Yoonia sp.
CCATATCATGGCTTGCAAACGAAGACCGACCCGCCATGCGGTGCAGTCTGCGCCTTTCAGCCGCTAGATGTCTTGCCCATGACGGGCGATATTCCCAACGCGCGCGCACGCTCGGTTGCCTGGGCCTCGGCTTCTGCATTGGCGGGTAAATCAACGTGCAGTCCGGCGCGCGACCCCTGTTGTGGGACTTCAAGCGGGCCAAGTGATTTCAGATAGGCGTCAGTGCCACTCTCGCGGTCGTAGACTGAAAAATCGCTTGATCGGTCGCGGAAGCTTTTCAGCACCTGGCCCAAACCTTTCATGCCGGTTTCGCGCTGGCGGCGTACCATCGACAGGTCCACTTCGATGGGAAACATATCTTCCTGGCCTGCGGATTGGTGCAGAACCAGTGATGTCGGATCAACAACCAGCGATTTGCCGACGCCACCGGCGCCAAGACCGTTTACATCAATAACGTAACACTGGAATTGGGCCGCAGTCGCCCGTGCGATTGCAAGTTCTGCATCGCGATCTGTCGTACCTGTCAGAACCGGGTGCAGCAGCACTTCGACACCCTGAGACGTCAACTGACGCGTGGTTTCGGGGAACCACATATCATAGCAGATCGACAAGCCGAACCGACCCACGTTCGGGACGTCAAAGACGCAAAAATCCGTGCCTGCTGCAATCCCGGCCTCGTAGGGCAGGAACGGGAACATCTTGGCGTAGCGGCGAACGACATTGCCGTCAGGATCAATCACCAGTGAGGTGTTGTAAACGCGGCCATCCTCTGGATGGGTCAAAAACATCGACCCGGGGATCAGCCAGACTTTATGCTTGCGCGCGGCCTCGCAAAACCTGTCGATGACTTCATTTTCGGGGGGCAGTTTGAATCTTTCAAGCGGGCCAAAAGGGGCCAACTCGCTGAACAGCACCATCTGTGTCCAGGGAAAGCGCATCATCAGCACGTCAAGACGCTGCATCATGCCATCCACATTGGGGTGAAGTGCGTTGACGTACATCTGTACGCCTGCAATTGCGAAAGGGGTCATAGCCAAGTTTCTCCATCAATGCGGAGCTGTGCCTGAGTGGCCATCATGTTCTCCGCTTTGGGCAACCCTTACGCCCTTACCACAAGAACGGAAACAGGTGATCTGCGCACAACGCGGTCAGCATTGGATCCGACCAGGAATTCGCGCACGCGATCGGGCTTGTGCGATGCCATGATCACCAGATCACATTTGATGTCTGCGATCGTTTTGAGCACCTGTTTATGGATCTTGCCAAAGGCGAGGTGCTGTTTGACGGCGACGTCTTCAGGTACTTCTTTTTTGACAAGCTCATCCAGCGCGGTACTGGCGGCGGCCACAGCCTGCTTTTCAAAGTCATCGGGAAAGAACCCTTCCACAAGCGGGGTGCCCATATCAGGGACCACCGACATGATATGCAGCTTGGACTTTGACGCGCGCACCAATTCGATCGCTTGCGGCAATGCCTTCGTCCAGGATGCGGGGTGGTTCAGGTCAACAGTCAGCAGAACGCGGTTGAACATGGTGTGTCCTTTCTAAACGGTGGACGGTTTGCGAACAGCACGACCGCCCCGCCCACGTTGCAGGAAGACGACCAACGCCAGTAGCAGCAGCGCAGGCAGGAACATCAGATATTTTGACGGCTGCCCAACCGGGCGCAACACCCGCAGAACTTCCTGATCCCAATCCAGACCGGCCGTTTCAGCCGCACTGCCGAAGCTGACATCGTCGATGATCAAGGTATCGCCTTCCTCGCGGAACATAAGTCCCGCATTTTCCAGGCGCTCTTCGCCTGTGGCACCGTCTTGAATTGTCAGAACGGCGACAAATTCGATCGGATCACCCAGATCGTTCAATCCGGCCACGCGCAGGCGCAAATCCTCGCCCACAGGTGTCGCCAGTGCGGCTGCCGCAATTTCGGTCGGGTTTTCTTCGCTGTAGGGTGGATACACCATGTCCATCCAGAAGCCGGGTCGGAACAGGGTGAAGGCGATCAACAGCAGTGCCAAGGTTTCATAAATCCGGTTCTTGGCAAGGAACCAGCCTTGGGTTGCGGCCGCGAACAACAGCATCGCTATGGTTGCCACAATGAACACGAAGATCCCCTGCACCCACGTCACATCAATCAACAGCAGTTCTGTGTTGAAGATGAACAGAAAAGGCAGCGCGGCAGTGCGCAAGCTATAGAAGAACGCAACGACACCTGTTCTGATCGGATCACCGCCCGAGACAGCCGCAGCCGCAAAGCTGGCCAATCCGACAGGGGGCGTCACATCGGCCATGATGCCGAAGTAGAACACGAAAAGGTGGACCGCGATCAGCGGGACGATCAGCCCGTTTTGCTGGCCCAATGTCACAATAACCGGCGCAAGCAGTGCCGACACAACGATATAGTTCGCCGTTGTCGGCAGGCCCATCCCGAGGATCAGCGATAGGATGGCCGTCAGGAACAGGATCGCAAGGATATTGCCGCCCGAAAGCACCTCAACCACATCAGCCAGGGCCGACCCGACACCCGTTTGGCTGACAGCACCCACGATGATACCCGCGGTCGCCGTGGCAATACCGATACCAATCATGTTGCGCGCACCTGTTTCCAAGCCGTCGATCAGGTCTTTGCCACCTTGTACGATGGCCGCACCCAGCGCGCTGTCACCACGCATCAGCGCGGTCAGCGGGCGCTGCGTAACCAGAATGAACACCATGTAGGCGGTCGCCCAGAAAGCCGACAGTCCAGGTGACAGGCGGTCCACCATCAGCGCCCAGACCAGCACAACGACAGGCAGGATAAAGTGCAATCCAGACCGAATTGTGGGCCCGGGCAACGGCAGTGCAGTCACCGGTGCGTTTGGATCATCCAGCTCAAGCGGTGCTTCTTTCGAAGAGATGTAGAGCAATCCGACATAGACCAACGACAGGAACCCAAAGATGATGTAGCCGGCAGAGTTGGGGAACGCGGGGCGTATCCAGCCCATGCCATAGTATACAATAAACGAAATCGCGCAGATCGCCGCGATGGTAAACGCGATGCCGATCAGTCGCCGCACGATGGGTTTGGGGGTGTAGGCACGTGGCAGGCCCTCCATCCCGGCCTTCAGTGCCTCAAGGTGCACGATATAGACCAATGCAATATAGGAAATGACGGCAGGCAGGAACGCGTGTTTGACGACATCAAAGTACGGGATGCCGACGTATTCGACCATCAGGAACGCAGCAGCGCCCATCACAGGGGGCATGATCTGACCGTTCACAGATGATGCGACTTCGACGGCGCCCGCCTTTTCGGACGAAAAACCCACCTTCTTCATCAATGGAATGGTGAATGTTCCGGTTGTCACCACGTTGGCGATGGATGAGCCCGAGATCAGACCGGTCATCGCAGATGACACGACAGCAGCCTTTGCAGGGCCACCCTTCATGTGGCCCATCAGGCTGAACGCCACTTGGATAAAGTAGTTGCCCGCACCCGCCCGGTCCAGCAGTGAGCCGAACAGAACGAATAGGAACACGAACGATGTCGATACACCCAAAGCAATGCCAAAGACGCCTTCGGTCGTGATCCATTGGTGGTTCACGATCTCGGACAGGCTGTTGCCCTTGTGTGCGATGATGCTGGGCATGTAGGGGCCAAGCACGGTGTAGATAAGGAACACCGAAGCCACGATCATCAGGGCCGGGCCAAGCGCACGGCGCGTTGCCTCCAGCAACAGCATCAGGCCGATGACGGCGACAACAAAGTCTTGCAGGATGGGCGCACCGACACGGCCCGAGATATCGCGGTAGTAGACATAAAGGTATAGCGCGGCGAGGGCGCCGACGATTGCCAGGGCCCATTCCCAAACCGGCACGCGGTCTTTGGGAGAGCCAAGGATAACGGCGGCAACCACCGCAATAGCCACCAGCGGGATCCACCAGACGGCCGTGCCGTCCTTGGCACCTGTCATGAACAGAAAGGCAAGAACAACGGGAACCGTGACGCCCAATCCAATCTGGAATTTGGTGCGGGTAGCCGGAAAGGCGGCAAATGCGAGGAACATGGCGAACGCAAGGTGGATCGACCGGCTTTCAGTATCGTTGAACACGCCCCAGCCGACGATGAAGGGGATCGGGGACGCGATCCAAAGCTGAAACAGCGACCACGCAAGGGCCACGCAGGTCAGGAATATCCCGACCGTTCCAGCAGCCCCGCGGCCGCCGGTGTCAGAAGATGCAACCAGCGCGTCGAGCTCTTCCTGGGTGAGACCACCACGACCAGCGGCCGCGTTCTCTACCGCCGCAGCTTGCTGTTGATTAGGATTATCCGACATCTTGTTCCCCCTTGCGGCCGTTTTCAGGCACATCGTCTTGTCTTTGTTGCCTGATGGGGCAGGATCGGGCTGCCCCATCAGTGATCAAGCGATACGTGGACGGATTACATCCAGCCGCGCTCTTTGTAGTAGCGCTCTGCGCCGGGGTGCAGCGGAGCGGACAGACCATCACTGATCATTTCTTCTTCGGTCAGGTTTTCGAACGCCGGGTGCAGACGCTTGAACCGGTCGAAGTTGTCGAAAACAGCTTTCACGACCTGATAGACAACTTCGTCATCAACGTCGGCAGACGTGACGAATGTCGCTTTGACGCCAAATGTCGCCGTGTCTTCGGGCGAACCTTCATACATGCCGCCGGGGATAGATGCGGCTGCGTAATAAGGATTGTCAGCGATCAACTGATCAATCTCGGGTCCGGTGACCGGAATAAGCACGGCATCCGTGGTTGATACGGCTTCCTGAATAGACCCGTTCGGGTGACCAACCGTATAGATGATCGCGTCTACCTTGTTATCGCCAAGTGCTGCGGCCTGCTCTGCCGGTTTCAGCTCGGAGGCCAAGGCAAAGTCGTCCATTGTCCAGCCCAGTGCATCCATGACAACCTGCATGGTCGCATATTGGCCAGAGCCAGGGTTGCCGATGTTGACGCGCTTGCCCTTGAGGTCAGCGAAGGTCGCGATCCCGGCATCTGCGCGCGCGATCACCGTGAACGGCTCGCCGTGGACAGAGAACACGGCGCGTTCGCCTTCGAACTGGTTGCCTTCAAACTCTGACGTGCCGTTGTAAGCGTGGTACTGCCAATCGGATTGGGCGACGCCCATATCCATGTCACCAGCCATAATCGCGTTGATGTTCGCGATAGAGCCACCTGTGGAAGGGGCCGTGCATTTGAGGTTATGTTCCTCAGTACCGCGGTTCACCAGACGGCAAATAGACTGGCCCACAACAAAATAGACGCCAGTTTGCCCGCCGGTTCCGATGGTGATGAATTGCTCTTGCGCTGTCGTTGCAGTTCCGGCCAGCATGGCCCCCGCAAACGCAAGGTGTTTAAGAATCTTCATTGTTTTCTCCCAGTTACTTCAGTCGTTTCGTGCCTTCCTTTGCGGAAGGTTCTTTTCCCAATGGGGTTTCGGAAAACAGGCGCAGTGCTGTGTCCTTTGCCGACTTCTTTTTGGTGCTTCGGCGTTGCATATTCTAAGCCAAACCAAAAAGCCGGTACGGTTCGAGACTGACAAAGGCATACGATTCCTGCAACATAATTCAGAAGGAAGTCATAAATTCGTTTAATATATTGAACAATTGGCTGCTTTTTACGCGAAATCTGCACATGGAGTGTCTGTTTGTTGCGATGAATCGTGTTGTCTGAGGGGCAAAACGCAAAAAAGGCGGGCATATTGCCCGCCTTTTCCCGGAATGTCTGATTGATCAGGCCTGTTGGTCATGAATGGCGGCAGCAAGCGCCTCTTCGAAGATGGCCAAACCCTCTTCAATGATTTCGTCCGAAGCGGTCAACGGCACCATGATCCGCAACGCATTGCCGTGCATACCACATGCCAGCAGGATCAAACCGCGCTGCAATGCGTGTGCGACGACCGCCTTGGTCAGATCAGCATCTGGTGTGGCGGTTTCAAAGTCGGTCACAAATTCAACGGCAAGCATCGCACCAAGACCGCGAATGTCCCACATCCGGTAAGGTGCGACACGCGCCCCGATCTCGGCAAACCGTGCGCGGAACGTTTCGCCCAAGGCGGTTGACCGGGCCAACAGGCCCTCTTCTTCAATAGCCTCGATCGCGGCAAGGGCAGCGGCACATGCCACGGGGTTGCCACCATAAGTACCGCCC
>CBDTVH010000130.1:0-6152 GCA_965363665.1 uncultured Yoonia sp.
AGGTGGTTTGTTGAATGAAATCCTTTTTGACCAAGTTCGTTCTTCTAGTTGCGCTCTCCTTTGCACTGACGGGTTGTTATAAATCATCACAAGAACGCGCCGCTGAGCATTTCGAGAATGGTATGAAGCTGGCAGAAGCGGGTGATCTGCCCCGCGCTATTGTCGAATTTCGCAACACCTTGAAATACGACGAAAATAACCTTGACGCGTATCGGCAGATGGCGCGGGCCAATCTTGCACTGAATGAAACAGCCAGCGCCTATGCAGGTTTTCTACGGGTCGTCGAGCAAGCCCCACAGGACGTCGAGGGCCGCATTGCGTTAAGCGAGATGGCCTTTGCATGGCAAAACTGGGAAGAATTTGACCGGCATAGCGCCAAGTTGGCTGAAATCGGAAGTGACTTACCGACTGCGAAAGCCGTTGCGCTGGCGGCCGCCTACAGACGTGCTGTTCTGGACCAGGACCGTGAAAGGCGGGGCGCTCTGATCCGACAGGCCGAAACCTTGGCGCTGGACCTGCCAGATCATCAGATATTGCAACGCATCCGCATAGATCATTACGTCGGTGAAGGTGCGCACGAGGCTGCCCTTGTCGTGGTGGACGACAGCATTGCCCGGAACCGCGATGATATTGACCTTTATGTTGCCAAACTGAACCTGCTGGGCGCGATAGACGACCAGACCCGGATCGAGGCAACGCTGCGTGCCATGCTGGACAGATTTCCCGCGGACAAGACGACAAAACAAACCTTTCTGCGGTTTCTGATCTCGCGCGGCAGATTGCAGGATGCTGAAGACTTTCTGGAAGAAAATCTGGCCCGTTCTGCCCCGGAAGGCCGAAACGGCGCGTTCTTCGACCTGATCAGTTTTCTACGTGAAACCAGGGACGATGACGTTGCCTTGGAGCGTATCGAAAGTGCGCTTGCGGGCGCGCAGGCGCAAAACCAGATCGTGCAGACACTGCGTGCGACTTTGATGTTTGAGATGGGACGGCGCGATGAAGGCATCGCCGCGCTACGCGCCGTTCTGGCCACGAATCCGATCACATTGACAAAAGCCGAGGTTCTTAACGCACAAACCACTTTGGCACGAATGCTTTTGGGTAACGGTGATGCGCCAAGCGCCCGCCAAATGATCCAGCAGGTGCTGGCAGAGGACGCCGAGTTTGCCGAGGCGCTTAAGATCAGGGCGATGTGGCTGATCCAGGACGACGAAACGACACCTGCGATCAACGACCTGCGGTTGGCTTTGGATCGCAATCCTGATGATGCCGAAGCAATGGTGATTATGGCAAATGCCTACCAGCGTGCCGGCAAGCCAGATTTACGTTTGGATTTTCTGGCGCAGGCTTCAGACACCTCCAACAGCGCACCAGGCTATGCGTTGCTGCTTGCGCGCGCACTGATGGAGAATGACAAGCTTTTGCAGGCCGAGAACGCGCTGAAATCCTCGCTCAGGCTTGCGCCGGGCAATGTCGAGATACTGCAAACGCTGGGGCAGATATATCTGCGGCTGAATGATCTGCCACGCACTGATCACGTGGCCCGAACCCTTGCGAAGATCGAGACAGAACAGGCCCAGACCACGGCCCAAGCACTGTTCGCAGAGGTGGTTGCGCGGCGCGTCGGTGTTGATGAGGCTTTGCAGTATCTGGAACAACAGGCCCACCAGGACGGCGACGCCACTGTCGCAACTTTGGCAATCATCCAGGCTCAGCTGAAAACGGGCCGTGTCGACGACGCCTTGCGCACAGCATCACAGGCCGTCGAGGAAAACCCGAATGATCCCCGTCTGCGCAACGCCTTGGCGCTCAGCCATGTCGTCGCCCGTAATTTTCGGGCAGCCGAGGCAGAGTTCATGACGTTGATTGATGCCTACCCCGAGGCGATTGATCTCTATTTGCAACTTGCTCGGATCAACGCGGCCCAAGGGAATTTCGCAGCCGGTGCCGCGATCATTGAGAACGGACTTTCCGTTGTGCCCAATGCGCCGGATCTTTTGTGGGCCAAGGCGTCCTATCTGGAACAACAAGGCGATATCGCGGGCGCGATCGCCATTTACGACAGGTTGTACGCAGAGAATTCAGGCAGTGCGATCATCGCCAATAATCTGGCAAGCCTTTTGGTGTCTTACCGCGATGACGCAGCCAGCCTGGACCGCGCTGAAATCATCGGTCGCCGCTTGAACGGCACTGACATCCCTGCATTTCAGGATACCTACGGCTATATCCAATTCCGGCGCGGCAACCTGCAAGAGGCGCTTCGCTATCTTGAACCAGCGGCTGCCGGCCTGCCAAATGATCCTGCCGTGCAATTCCACCTGGCCGAGGTTTACGCTGCACTTGATCAACCCACCGAGGCGTTACGAAGAATGCGGATGGCCCAAGACCTGGCCGGGCCCTTCGGCGACGTCGATTTTAAGGCAAAAGTGACCGATCAAATTGCTCAGATTGAAGGTTCGCAGGCGAATGAGTGACCGGACGCTGCCGTGCCCTATGCGATACACTGCACGGCCAAACTGCGTGGATTAAAGACTTTTTCTTTTGGAATCGCGGGGATTAGCATACAAAAGTACTGAAAAGACTGTGCAGGTCCGCCGATTTCATGGATACTGATGTCATTTAGTGGGGGTTAATCATGAAAAATGTTTTCATACTGTTATGGGGCCTATTGTTCGCGGCCACCATGTCCTACGCGCAAAACGAGTATCGGGTCCAGCCGGGCGATACATTGCAGATCGAGGTGCTTGAGGACTCAAGCCTGAACCGTACCGTCCTTGTTACACCGGACGGCCGCATCGCATTTCCTTTCGCCGGATCAGTGCGCGCTTCGGGGCGAACGGTTGATCAGATCCGCCGGAATGTGATTGCCGGTATTCAAGACAGCTTTGCAGCGGAACCTACCGTTTTCGTCTCTGTCATGGCGCTCAATCCTGAGGAAGATGAGCCCGAAACAATCAATGTGTATTTCATGGGCGAGGTAAACACCCCCGGACTGCGCGAAGTTGAGCCGGGCACGACTTTTCTGCAGGGGCTTTCGCAGGCAGGTGGCTTTACAAGTTTCGCTGCTACCAAGCGGGTGCAGTTGCGCCGCACGAACCATCACACGGGCGAACAGTCACTCAGCACAATTAACTACAAAGCCTTGTCCCAGGGGGCTGGTCTAAGCCGATCAATCATCTTGCGCGATGGCGATGTAATACTGGTTCCGGAACGCGGTCTATTCGAATAGACCAGCGCGGGCGAAAGCGGGGGCGTCGTGTCAGGTAAGCAAGTAGCGAGTGTAACGAGAACGGTTTTTACACCGGTAGGTGTCTCTTTAATCGTCATTTTTGGGTCTGCGAGTGGGGTCGCTGCCCAAGATGAGGGGGGGTTGAACGTCACACTTGATGTTATTCAACGCCTCGAAAACATAGAGGAAGACGGCTTTACCGGAACTGATGGTGCAGGCTTTCGGTCTTTGACCACCCTGGGTTTCGGCCTGAGCAGCGTCACACGAAGCCAAAGTCTTGAACTTGCGTTGTCTTCGGGACTTGCGGTGCCCTTCGAAGGTGACGGCGATGCAGCGTTCGAGGACAATCTGGCAGCGGTTGAATACTCGCGTAGCAGCCGCGATTCCGAGCTGACGTTCGGTGCCCGCTATCGTCGCGATTCGGTCGATGATCTGGCTTTCGATGCCAGCTTCGAAGATGATGATATTGTCACGGGCGTCGGTGAGCGCGAGGTTCTGACCCTCACCAGCGGGTTGATTGTCGGGCGCGAAGCCCGGGTCACGGGCACATTCGCGCATACCTATGAAACAAGCGATTATTTCGACACGCTGGATCCCACATTAACGGATTCCGAAACGCAGGTCGTGGATGCGCGTGTCAGCTTTCAATTGACGCGCACTTTGACGGTGGATGTCTTCGGCGTGTGGCGGGATGAGGACGAAAGCGGCGTCGATGCAACAGACCGCGTCACAACCGAGATCGGGACCGGCGCAAGCTATCGCATCGACCCCGTAACGATACTGGCCGGTGAAATTTCGTTCAGTGAAGAAGAAAGCGATGGTGCAACGCCACTCGATACCGAGGGCTGGAACTATGCCTTGTCCGCGACCCGCGAACGTCCGAATGGCGAAGTCTTTGTGGAATATATCCAAGAAGATGCGCTTACAGGAACGCGACGCCAATTGATCGCAGGTCAGGACCTGACCCTGCAACGCGGCACGGTCGCGTATTCTCTGGGCGTCACTGAAACCGACGGGTTTGATCCACAGTTGCTGGCAAGCCTGGCCTTGGCGTATGATCTGGACCGCAACGGCACCGCAAGTATCGTTCTGAGCCAAGAGGGAACAGTCAACGGGGACGACGAAGAAGTCGTGAACTCGCGGCTGAATATCTCTTACGTGCGTGAATTGTCGTCGGTTTCAGAACTTGCCGCCAGTTTTGATCTGGTTGACGAAAATGTGCTGGACGCGGCGGGGGATGACGAACGCTCGTTCAGTTTTGATGTGACCTATGATTACGAACTGACGCGCGACTGGGGGCTGACCTCTGGCTATGAATATACCTTGGTCCGCCTGGACGGAACCGAGGACCGGTCCCGCTCGACAGTGTTTTTAGGTTTGCAAAGAAGCTTTGCTTATCGGCCTTAGGGACATCACCCTTCGGACATTGACATATTATCGCCCGGAACGAATGATATCCTTTGCTAAACCATCTTTTTGTGTACCGGTTATTTTATGCCTTTTGATCCAGAACATCCTGTCGCAGATAGCGATATTGCCATCGTCGGCATGGCTGCGCATCTTCCTGGTGCGCATACAATTCAGGACTATTGGCGCAATTTGCAGGCCGGTATCGAATCGATCCGCCACTACAGCCGCGAAGAATTACTGGCAGCGGGCGAGGCCGCGCATCGCCTGAACAGACCTGAATACGTCCCTGCTGCGGCACCCTTGTCCGGGTTTGAACAGTTCGACGCCGAGTTTTTCGGCCTGTCCCCCAAAGAAGCCGCGATCATGGACCCCCAGCACCGCCGCTTTCTTGAGGTATGCTGGGAGGCGCTTGAGAATGCGGGTCACATGCCCGAGAACGCCAAAGGCCCTATCGGGGTTTTCGGTGGCTGCGGCATGGGCAGTTATTTCTATTTCAATGTCTGCTCGAACCCTGATCTGGTCGAGAATGTCGGCATGTTCCTTCTGCGGCATACCGGCAACGACAAGGACTTCCTGACCACACGGGTCAGCCATATTCTTGATCTCAAGGGTCCGTCAGTGAACTTGCAAACGGCCTGTTCAACGTCGCTTGTCGCGACCCACTACGCGGTGCAGGCGCTGATGACTGGTGAATGTGACACGGCCATTGCCGGGGGCGTGACCATCGAGTTGCCGCAAAACCGCGGTTATCTATACAAGGAAGGCGAGGTCCTGTCGCCTGACGGCCATTGCCACGCGTTTGATCATCGCGCCCAGGGAACCGTGTTTGGTTCGGGTGCAGGCGCGGTCGTTTTGCGGCGTCTGGCCGACGCGATTTCCGATGGCGATTATATCTGGGCCGTCATAAAGGGGTCGGCGGTCAACAATGACGGCGCGGCGAAGGCCGGCTATTTGGCCCCCTCTGTCGATGGGCAAGCCGCTGCAATCGCCGAAGCGCAAAACATGGCAGGCACGCCTGCGGATACGATTGATTACGTCGAATGTCATGGCACCGGCACCTATCTGGGCGACCCGATCGAGGTGTCGGCCTTGACCGAAGCGTTCAACGAAACCACCGATGACATCGGGTTTTGCAAACTTGGGTCGGTGAAGACAAACATCGGGCATTTGGATACCGCCGCCGGTGTGGCGGGTCTGATAAAAACCGCCCTATCCCTGCATCACAAACAGATCCCGGCGTCGCTCGGATACGAAAAACCCAACCCTGCCATTGATTTCGAAACATCACCATTCAAGGTCAATGACAAGCTGACAGAATGGACATCCCACAAGGGTCCGCGGCGTGCCGGTGTAAATTCACTGGGGGTCGGTGGCACAAATGCCCATGTCGTGCTGGAGGAAGCGCCGCAGATGGCATCATCTGAACCATCAGATTGGCCTTTTCAAATCCTGACAATATCAGGCCGCACCAAGGGCGCACTGGATGCCAACGCGCAACGGCTGGCGGCCCATC
>CBDTVH010000131.1:0-6151 GCA_965363665.1 uncultured Yoonia sp.
ATATGCCGAAATCGGGCTTCTCGGCGAACAGTCAAGCCAAGGTCTGCGCCAATGCGGTACGTGGTGCGCTGACCGGATCAACCGTCTTTCCGGCACGCTTTGCCAACACCTGCTGGTCGCTGATCGACAGCGAAGACGGGGTCAAGGTGGGTGCCACCTATGAAGCCACCGACGAAAAGATAGCCAAGGTCGACGGCTTTATCAGCGAAACCGGCGAAAGCGATGAGTTGCGCGCCGCGACCTATCGGGAATCGATCGGTTGGTACGACGGTATCGTCGCGGACATGTTCGGCTGATCGGCGGGCGGGCATTGATATGTGTCAGGGCCCGCCCCGCAAAACCGGCGATACTGTCGCCATGGAGGAACTGAAATGAAATACATGCTTATGGGTGCCATCATGGGACTGGCCGCAGGCCCAGCTATCGCACAAGAGGCCGTGACCTACCCCTTCGACGGCAGCTTTGACGATGCGACCTTTGCGGTTGAAAATGCAATTGTCGGCAAGGGGCTGGTGATCGACTACGTCAGCCACACCGGAGCCATGCTGGATCGGACCGCGGCCGACGTTGGCAGTACCGAAAAACTGTTCGAGGCCGCAGATATCTTTCTGTTCTGTTCCGCGCAGCTATCGCGCGAGGTGATGGAAGCGGATCTGATGAATATCGCGCATTGTCCTTATGGCATCTTCGTGACCGATCGCGAAGGTGAAGTCATGATTGGCTATCGAACCTTCCCCGAGGGTGAAATGCAAAAGGTTCAGGCGCTTCTGGACGACATCGCACAAGATGCCGTGGGCGGATAAGGGCTTTCATGAACTATGACGACTTTTTTGCAACTGCGCTGACGCAGTTGCAGGACGAAGGTAACTATCGCGTTTTTGCCGATCTGGAACGCCACCGCGGCAGCTTTCCCAAGGCAACCAATCGGGGTGGGGAAACGCGCGATGTGACGATCTGGTGCTCCAACGACTATCTGGGCATGGGCCAGCACCCTGATGTGCTGGCGGCCATGCACAAGGCATTGGATAAGGTCGGCGCGGGTGCCGGTGGGACGCGCAATATCTCTGGCACGACCCACCACCATATCCTGCTAGAGGCGGAACTGGCCGATCTGCACGGCAAGGAAGCCGCCCTTTTGTTTACCAGCGGCTATGTGTCGAACTGGGCCGCATTGGGCACGTTGGCGGCCAAAATCCCCGATTGTCTGGTGCTGTCCGACGCGTTGAACCACGCCAGCATGATCGAGGGTATCCGCCATTCCAGGGCGGAACGGCAAATCTGGCGGCACAACGATCTGGCCCATCTGGAAGAGCTGTTGGCAGCACAACCGCTGGACCGCCCCAAACTGATCGCGTTTGAAAGCGTCTATTCGATGGACGGGGATATCGCGCCGATCGCCGCGATCTGCGATCTGGCCGACAAATACAATGCGATGACCTATTTGGACGAGGTGCACGCCGTCGGGCTTTACGGGCCGCGTGGCGGGGGAATTGCAGAACGCGACGGCCTGATGGACAGGCTCACCGTGATCGAAGGGACGCTGGGCAAGGCCTTTGGTGTCATGGGTGGCTATATCGCGGCCTCGGCCGATCTATGTGATTTCATCCGGTCCTTCGCCAGCGGGTTCATCTTTACCACGGCACTGCCACCTGCCGTGGCCGCCGGCGCTGCGGCCTCGATCCGGCACCTCAAGACCAGCCAGAGGGAACGCGCTGATCAAAAGGTAAAAGTGGCCGCGGTGCGTGCGCGGCTGGATACCATCGGCATACCGCATCTGGACAACCCCAGCCATATCATCCCGGTCATGGTGGGCGATCCGGTCAAATGCAAATACCTGTCAGATATCCTGATGCGCGACTACAGCATCTACATCCAGCCGATCAACTACCCCACCGTGCCCAAGGGAGCCGAACGTCTGCGGATTACCCCGTCGCCCGTGCATTCGGCTGCGGATATCGACCATTTGGTCGGCGCGCTGGAAACGCTTTGGGCACAATGTCAGTTGGCGCGTATGCCGCGTGCGGCGCAATGACGTTGACTTGAATCAAGGTCAGCGGCCGCCTGTTTCATTAGCGTTTCAGCCAGCGAATGAGGCCAGAGAATGCTGGAAGACCTGATTGAACTTTACGGCGTCGGACCCATTCTGATGGCCTTGGGTGGATTGGTGGGCGTTCTGTTTGGCGCAACGGCACAGCATTCGCGGTTCTGCTTGCGGGCAGCCACTGTGGAAGTTGCCGAAGGCCGGTTGGGACCGCGACTGTCGATCTGGCTGATCGCCTTTTCATCTGCCGTTCTCGCGGTTCAGGCGCTGATTGTTCTTGGGTGGCTGGATGTGTCTGAAAGCCGCCAACTGGCAACGACCGGCAGCATGTCAGGAGCGATTATCGGCGGGCTGATGTTCGGGGTCGGCATGATCCTTGCACGCGGCTGCGCCAGCCGGTTGCTTGTACTGTCGGCAACAGGAAATTTGCGTGCGATCATCACCGGGCTGGTTCTGACGCTTGTGGCACAGTCCGCACTGCGCGGGGCCCTTGCACCGGCGCGCGAAGAGCTTGCATCGTTGTGGCTGGTGCCGGGCGGGGCGATGCGCAGCCTGTTGGAACAGACGGGGATCAGCTCTGCCGCGGCGGCTTTCATTGCAGCGGTCGCTCTTGCTGGTGCCGTTTGGCATGGTCAACGCCAAGAGGTGCGGACAAGCCATGCACTTGCCGCGGTCGGTGTCGGGCTTGCTGTCGCGCTGGGCTGGCTGGGCACATACACGATTGCGATGAATTCTTTCGATGTGGTGGCGATTTCGTCGGTGACCTTCACAGGCCCCTCGACCGACACATTGATGGGTCTGGTCAATAGCACCGAGCTGCCGCTGGGCTTCGGCATTGGCCTTGTCCCCGGCGTTTTCGTGGGCGCGGGTGCGATGGCGCTGGCGACCAAAGAGGCGAGGATCCAGCGCTTTGGCCCGGACACCCCGATGGAGGTCTACCTGATCGGAGCAGCACTGATGGGCTTTGGTAGCATGTTGGCGGGCGGTTGCGCTGTTGGCGCGGGCATGTCGGGCGGGGCGATCTTTGCCATGACAGCCTGGGTGGCTGTGGGGGCCATGTGGGTCGGTGCGATGGTGACCCACCGCCTGCTCTATCGCCCCGCAGTGGTTGCCGCCTAGATCTATTCGAATTCCATCTGCTCATAGACGCGACCGGCGTTCTTGGTCGCCAGCTCTTCGAACGTGTCCAGATGCGCATAGGGCGACTGATCGACGTAGTAGGCATCCGCCAGACCGCCACCGTTCTCAATGTGCTCGCCGATCTTGCCACGCAGATATTCCAGATAGCCTTTGGTATAGCGTCGGACCTGATCCATGTTGGTCGGATGCCCGTGCCCGGGAATGACGTAGGTGGCGTTCAGTGGCTCAAACGCCGCGTCCCAGGTTTCCAGCCAGTCAAGGGTGTAGGTGTCCTCGAAGATGGGCAACATCCGTTCGTGAAACGCCAAATCGCCCGAGATCACGAGGTCCTGACGGGGCAGCCAGACCACCACATCACCGGCACTGTGGGCCGGGCCAAGATAACGGACTTCGATGCGGTAATCGCCCAGTTCAACGATGTATTCATCGCTGAATGTCTCGGTCGGGCCCTGCAGGAATGTGCCTTCAGCCTTGTCGCGGTTTACCCGCTGCATGGCTTCCAGAATACGAAAGCCGCGTTCCTCGAATTCGGCGGCGGCATCTTCATGCGCGATGATCGGCACACCTAGTTCGGCCCAATAGGAATTGCCCAGCATGGCATGCCCCTGACCGTTTTCATTGATCACAAGAACGACGGGTTCATCCGTGCGGGCCTTGATTTCCTGATGCAATGCCTCTGCCAGCACGTAAGCCCCGCCGCCGTTGACGACCACAATACCTTCGCCGGTGACAATAAAGCTGAGGTTGTTGTTGTGACCGCTGTTCTCATAGGTCGGCGGGGCGGTCGCCCCGATGGCACTGAACACGCCGGGGATAAACTCGACCGCGGGACTGTAAAGAGCAGAACCGGGGTACTGGTCGGCGATTTCTTCGTTGGCAATGCCCATGACAGGAAGCAGGGCAAGCAACGGGGCGGCAAGGCGGATCATGCATCTTCTCCAACAAAAACAAAGCCGTCACCGCGCCGTTCGGCCCGTCCCACCCCACCGCCGGGCAGGTGAAAGCCGATCAGGCGCATTTGCGCATCGCTCAACTGTTCCAGCAGACCCAGGCGCGTTTGCGCCCCCAGCTCAGGGTCCTGATCAGACCCTGAAAGCCAGGTCGGCCGTTCAAAGGCGACGTGGTGGTTCACGATACTGTCGCCAATGATCATGATGTTCTCAGCGCCCATTGCGACCTCGAATGCCATATGGCCCGGCGTATGCCCCGGCGTCAGCCGCGACAGAACACCGGGCAGAATTTCCTGATCATCCCCGAACAGCATGATCTGATCCGCCAGCACCTCCAGCCTGCTCTTGGCGCCGACGGCAAAGGTCACCCGGCCCGCATCAATGGTGGAAACAGTATTATCGTCAGTCCAGTAATCCCACTCAGCGCGCCCGATGTGATAGGTTGCATCAGGGAACATCAGATCGCCGAAATCATCGCGCACGCCCCAAAGATGATCGGGATGGGCGTGGGTAAAGACCACATCCGTGATATCGAAGATATCCACACCCAGCGCATCCAGTGCATCCATCAGCTTGCCGGCGCTTGGCATGAATTCCTGACCGGCGCCCACATCGAACAGGATTGTCCGGTCGCCGCTACGCAAAAGCGTGACGTTGCAATCTGGTGTCATGGTGTCGCCCGTGATGCCGTATTTGGCCAAAAGCGCCTCGGCGCCTTCGGGCAGTGGTTCACCAAACGCGAAGCTTTTGGGCAAAACAAGATGCCCGTCACTGAGCGTATCAAGGGTTTTACCAGCCCCTTGGATGGTCGATTGCGCCCATGAGCGCCGGGGCAAAAGGGCGGACGCCGCTGCTGCCGTGCCGTATTGGATGATCTGTCTGCGTGAGATTTTCATAATAGACCTACATATTCGTATTATTGAATAGTATGAGATAATGGCGGCGTTTGAAACAGGTTTTCGCCGCACCTTGCGGCTATTTTTCGGGATGTTGGAATGTAAGCGCGCCGGATGTCTTGACCTTGCCTGAAACGTCAAATAGCTAACCGGGTAGCACGCGGGCGTTGTGTAATGGTAAGACCTCAGCCTTCCAAGCTGATGATACGGGTTCGATTCCCGTCGCCCGCTCCACACCCAGAAACATCAAAACAACACTGATGCGTTTGGTCGCCTTGTGAAACGCTCGGTTCAGTTTTATGTCCCTGTGAACGCGACAAAGGACGACCGATGGCCGAGACCCAAAAACCGAAACCCGAGGACCGGCCTGTCGGTAAACGCGTCAGCGCGCTCAAGGCGCTTTGGCCGTTCATGAAGCCCTACCGTTTCAATATGATGGGTGCGGGCTTTGCACTGGTTTTTACGGCAATGGTGTCACTCAGCCTGCCGATCGCGGCGGGGCAGGTGGTGGATACGTTTGGTCTGGCCAGCGGTGAGATCAGTCAGCATTTTGTGACGATGCTTGCGATTGCGGTCCTGCTCGCCTTTGGCACCGCCTTGCGATATTATCTTGTGACCCGCTTGGGCGAACGCGTTGTTGCGGACATCCGAAAGGCCGTCTTTCACCGCATGATCAGCATGAGCCCCGCGTTCTATGAGCGGATCATGACAGGCGAGGTGTTAAGCCGGATCACGACCGATACAACACTGATCCTGTCGGTCATCGGCAGCTCGGTGTCCATCGCGCTGCGCAACATACTGATCTTTATCGGTGGTGTCATTTTGATGCTGCTGACCTCGGTAAAGATGAGCGTCATGGTCTTGTGGCCGATACCTGTCGTTCTTTTCCCAATCCTGTTTCTTGGTCGCCGCGTGCGTAGCCTGTCGAAGGAAAATCAGGATCTGATCGCTGAATCGAGCGGTGATGCGTCCGAACAGCTTTTGTCCGCCCAGACCGTTCAGGCCTTTACCCATGAAGATCTGAGCCGCGCAAAATTCGACGAGGTGACCGAGCAAAGCTATCGGTCTGCCCGGCGCCGTATCATGACGCGGGCGGCATTGACGGCCATTGTGATCTTCATGGT
>CBDTVH010000132.1:0-6118 GCA_965363665.1 uncultured Yoonia sp.
CAGGGCAATCGTCGTGCCGAATTCATCGTTCACGTCGAGAATAAAGCGGCTCATGTCCTCTTTTTCTTCAACGTTCATACCCGCCATAGGCTCATCCAGCAGCAAAAGATCAGGTTCTGCCGCCAAGGCTCGTGCCAGCTCAACCCGTTTTTTCAAACCATAGGGCAGGCGGCCCACGGGCGTCTTGCGGATCGCCTGAATTTCCAGAAAATCAATAATCCGCTCCACCGCCTCGCGGTTTTCGTTCTCTTCGCGCTGGGCCTTGCCCGCCCAGATCGCCTGCGCCAGCATGTTGCTTTTGATGTGCCCCATGCGGCCCGTCATGATGTTGTCGAGCACGGACATGCCCTCAAACAGCGCGATGTTCTGGAAGGTACGCGCAATGCCTTGCCGCGCAACTTGGTAGGGTTTCATCGGCGGCCGTTTCTGGCCGCGAAAGTAAACTTCACCCTCTTGCGGTTTATAAAACCCCGAGATGACGTTCAGCATGGACGATTTGCCAGCACCATTCGGGCCGATGATCGCACGGATTTCGCCCTCGCGGATGTCAAAGCTGATCGCCTTGATCGCCTCCACCCCGCCAAAGCGCAGGGTGATATTGCGCAGGTCCATCATGACGCCGCCGATCTGGCGGCCGTCCGGAGTGACGTAAGGGGCGTTCTTATCCATCACCGCTTCGTTCATGCCGCCACCTTTTCTCTGGCAATCACAGTCGCATCGCGGATATCCAGCGTGGCTTTGATCTTGCCTTTGCGCCCGTCCTCATAGGTGACTTCGGTTTCGGTGTAGATATTTTCGGACCCATCATACAGCGCGTCGATCAGGTCTTTGTATTTCTCACCAATCACAGCGCGGCGCACTTTGCGGGTCCGGGTCATTTCACCATCGTCTGCGTCCAGTTCCTTGTGCAGCACCAAAAAGCGGTGGATCTGACACGCGGCCAGCATATCGTCCTGCGACACACTTTCGTTCACCGCATTCACATGGCCCAGAATGGTATCAAGCACCTGCGGGTGCTGTGACAGTTCCTGATAACTGGAGTAGGCGATATTGTTGCGTTCCGCCCAGTTCCCCACCGCCGTCAGGTCAATATTGATAAAGGCGGTACAGCGATCACGGCCCGCGCCAAATACGACGGCCTCCAGGATGTTGGGATAGAACTTGAGCTTGTTCTCGATATATTTCGGGGCAAACAGACTGCCGTCGGCCATCTTGGACACGTCCTTGATGCGGTCGATGATGCGCAGATGGCCCGAGGATTCCTCGATAAACCCGGCGTCGCCGGTCGCGACCCAGCCTTCGGGGTCCTTGGTGGATGCGGTGCTTTCGGGGTTGCGGAAGTATTCAACAAACGTTCCCGGCGAGCGATAGAACACCTCACCATTGTCTGCGATTTTCAACTCGACACCGGGCGAAGGTACGCCGACCGTGTCTGAGCGCACCTCGCCATCGGGTTGCTGGGTGATGAACACCGTGGCCTCGGTCTGGCCGTAAAGCTGTTTAAGGTTGATCCCAAGGCTACGGTAAAAATCAAACAACTCAGGCCCGATCGCTTCGCCGGCGGTATAGCCGACGCGGACGCGGCTCATCCCCAGCCGGTTCTTGAGCGGACCGTAAACGAGATACTTGCCAAGGGTATAGATCAGGCGTTCGCCCGCACTAACGGGCTTGCCGTCCAGCAGCCTGGGGCCGATGGTTTTCGCGCGCTCCATGAAATACGAAAACATCCAACGTTTAAAGCGGCTGGCGTCCTCCATCCGGATCATCACCTGGGTCAGATGCCCTTCAAAGATCGCGGGCGGCGCAAAAAAGTAAGTCGGACCGATCTCGCGCAGATCGGCGTTCATCGTTTCGGCGCTTTCGGGGCAATTCACGCAGAACGCCGACCAATAGGCCTGGCCAATGGAAAAGATGAAATCGCCGACCCAAGCCATTGGCAGATAGGCCAGCGTTTCTTCGCCCGCGCTCAGGTGGTCGAATTCGGATGAGTTTTTGGATGTCTCGATCACGTTGCGGTTGGACAGGACCACGCCTTTGGGCCGACCTGTTGTGCCGGATGTGTAAAGCATCACACAGGTGTCGTCATAACTCAGCGCATCGCGGCGTGCGTGCAATTCCTTGGACAATCGTGACTTCGCGGCCCGTCCCTCGTTCTGGATGTCTGCAAATGACGTGATCTCGCTGTGATCATATTTCCGCATCCCGCGGGTGTCGTAGTAGATCACATGTTCGATGCCATGCACGGTCTGCTGGGCCTCGATGATCTTGTCGACCTGTTCCTGATCGCCCGCGATCGCAAAGCGTGCGCCGCAATTTTCAAGCACATATGTCATCTCTTCGACAACGGCGTCTTGATAGAGGGGGACAGGCACGGCCCCGACCGATTGAACCGCGACCATCGACCAGTACAGGGCAGGGCGGTTGCGACCGATGATGGCCACATAATCGCCGACGTTCACGCCAAGGTCCAGCAGGCCCAGCGCCAACGCCTCAACCTCCTCAGCCGTCTGCGCCCAGGTCCAGCTTTGCCAAATCCCGAATTCTTTTTCGCGATATGCGGGTTTGTCGGCGTAACGCTGTGCGTTTCGCGCCAGCAAATGCGGCACAGACACGGGGGTCTCTGGCTGGTTTTGATCCGTCATGCATCCTCCCAAACGCAATCCCGAATGACCTTCGATAATCCTCCCGAAGGTCCTCTGGCAATTTTGTGACAGACAAGTTTTACAAAAGTTTATCCGAAATGTTGCGAAACCTTGCAAGGGCCTCGTGTACTTGTGGCGCGGCGCGTTACTGCTACAGATATGTGATGGCACATATGTCACCAACCCACGAGGCAATGACCCAAGCGGGTCTGAACCTGATCAAACAGGCGATTTCGATCTATGATCAGGATTTGCGACTTGTACTGGCCAACCTGCAATTTCAACGCATGTTTGATCTGCCCGATGTCCTGGTGAAACCCGGCGGGTCGTTCGAGGAAACATTGCGGGTCTTGGCGGAACGCGGCGATTACGGCGATCTTGACGACGTGGATAGCTTTCTGGCCGAACGGGTCGCACAGGCCAAAGCATTCGAGCCGCACTATTTCGAACGCACAAGGGCCAACGGCACCACCATATCGGTCGAGGGCAGCCCGCTTCAGGGCGGCGGCTGGGTCGCAGTTTATTCCGACATCTCCGAGCTGAGAACGCAAGAGGCGCTTTTGCGGTCGCGATCTGCGGGATTGTCAGAAGAGCTGATTTCCCGTTCAGAAGAACTCGCCCGTGCGAACCGCACGCTGACCGCGACGGTGACGACACTGGAGGAAACCAAACACCAGCTACTGGCGTCGCAGGCGAGGTTGAACCTGACCAATTCAATGATCCCGGCGCATATCGCGCGCGTCAATCGGGACGGTGTTTATACCTACACAAATCACAAGCTAAGTTCGATCGTACCGGGGCGCCCCAACGATATCGTCGGAAAACATATGGTTGACGCTTTGGGTCAGGAGGTTTTTGAAAAGATATCCGACGCCTTTGCCGCCACTCTGCTTGGCGCGGCCCCGGTCGTAGAGTTCGAGCATAAAGAGGTCGGGCGGTTCAATCGCGTCGCCTTCACGCCAGATATCAATGAAAATGGTCAGGTTATGGGCGCCTATCTGCTATCAACCAACGTGACCGAACAGGTCCGCGCCCGGCAGGCCTTGGCACACACGCGCAGACGCGAACTGGCGGCACAGCTGACAAGCGGGCTGGCGCATGATTTCGGCAATTTGCTGACGATTATTCTGGGCGAGCAAGACAGGCTATCGCGGCTGGACGGGCTGCCCGCCGAGGCGTTGCAGTACATCGAGACCATTAAATCGGCTGCACGACGCGGTGGTGATCTGATCGCGGGTCTTGGTGAATTAGACGCGCAACGTTCGATCAACAGTCGCCTGACTGATTTTGGCAGTCTCGTAAAACAGATGACTTTTCTGGCGAAAGCGGCTGTGCCCGAGCGGATAGACCTTGTCGTCGAAAATAATGTCAGCGCTTCGCACCTGATGATTGATGCCGGATTTGCGCAGGATGCAGTGCTCAACCTTGTCCTGAATGCCATCGACGCCATCGAAGATAAAGGAACCGTGACAATATCGGTGTCAGTCGACCAGGCGAATTTCCTCAGCTTTTGCGTCGAAGATACAGGGCCCGGTTTCTCGCAGGATGCGCTCAACAATGCGCTCGCTCCGTTTTTTACATCGAAATCGGACAGAGCCGGGCGCGGGCTTGGCCTATCGACCACCTTCGATTTCGCCAGATCAAGCGGAGGCACGGTGCGTCTGGCGAACCGGAAGACAGGCGGCGCGCAGGTGTCGATCCTTGTTCCCTATTTACCGTCAAAGCCTGTTGTCCCCGGGGTGGTCCTTTTGGTCGAGGACAATGTCGACATTCGACAGACCGTCCGAAGTTACCTGCAACGCATGGGTCATGCGGTCGTGGAAACCGATAATGTGCCCGAAGCGAAAACACTGGCTTTGGTTGGCGATATCACCTTCGTCGTAACAGATCTGATGCTTGAAAACGGAGGCACAGGGTTTGAATTGGCCGAACACCTGCGTCGACACAGAGCCGATTTGCCGGTCTTGATCATCACAGGGTTGCCGCGGGATGATCCGCAATGCAGGGCGGCCGCTCAGGCTTACCAGCTCTTGCACAAACCCTTTGAATTTGATGCCTTGTCGGCAAAAATGCACGAGGTGACGTATCCATGAAACCTGCCCCACTTGTCACGGTTCTGGATGATACACCGGAAATCCGCAGCATTTTGTCTGATGCTCTTGAACAAGCGGGCTTCAGGGTGCGCTCATTTGGACGCGCGGCCGAATTCGAACAGGCCTGCAAGACGATTTCGCCGGATGCCTGCATCATTGACCTGGGGTTGCCCGACAGTGACGGCCTTGCACTTGTTCATCGGTTTGCAAGCCGGTCGGACGTGCCGATCCTGATCATTTCGGGCCGGTCGCGGACACAAGACAAGATCGTCGGGTTGGAGCTTGGTGCCGATGACTACATCATCAAACCGTTCGAGGTTGAGGAGGTCATCGCCCGGCTTCGTGTCATTTTGCGAAGGACAAATGCCGAAGCCACAAAAACCGAGGCCAAAACCCTGCGTTTCTGCGGCTGGACGGTTGACCTTAACCTGCTCCAGCTGACCAAAGATACCGGCGAACGCCAAAGTCTGACATTCGCCGAGAACGAGATCCTCAAAATGTTTCTTGCATCCCCGAACCGGCTGATCAAACGCGAACAGATACTCGACTATCTCGGAAGCAACGCTGATGACGCCTATGATCGCTCGATTGACGTCAAGGTGTCGCGGCTTCGCACCAAACTGGGTGATGACGCGCAAAATGCGCGCATTATCAAGACTGTGTACGGGGCAGGGTACATATTCATTGCGGAAGTGAGCGAAGGGTAGATCGCGATCCAATCCATTCGGGGCATCTTCTGCGGATCGCTGGTTGTGACGTCCCAAAATAAGGGCGCGTAGGTAATTACTAAACTAAACAGTAATTCACTGTTTTTTGCTCTGAAACAACAACGACATGATCCCAAGTGCCGCTGACACCATGATCAACAGAAGTGACACCGCGTTCAGAACTGGGGTCGACCCTTGCTTGAGTTTGTCAAACATAGCGATGGTCAGCGGCGGATCGGATCCCACCAGCATCAGTGTGGTGTTGAAATTCTCAAAGCTCATCAGCACCGACACGACCGCTGAGGCCACGATGGCAGGCAGCAGAAACGGCAGGGTAATCTGTCGGATTGCGCCCCATTTGCTTGCGCCCAGGTTCAGGGCGGCTTCCTCTAGGCTGGGGTCGAATTTTTGCAGGCGTGCAGAGATGACCAGTGTGGCGAAGGTCGTGATGAACGAAAACTGGCCAAGTATCACGAGGATCAGACCGGGGCGCAGGCCGTCGAACCACATGCCCGTCGCGTCCTCCAACGTATTGGCAACTGAACTTGAAAACACCAGGATCGAGATTCCTAGGATCACCCCCGGAATGATCAGTGGCAGTAGCATCAGCATGTAAAGCAACCCTTTGCCGCGAAAGTTGTGCCGGACAAATAGAAACGCGTTACACGTACCGACC
>CBDTVH010000133.1:0-6111 GCA_965363665.1 uncultured Yoonia sp.
AATCATCGCGTGGATCAGTTTTGGTGGGGTCCTGATGGCAACGCGGTTGGACAAAGTCGGTGAGGCGGCTGTCCTGCGGGAAACCTCGGTCGTGTTCGCCGCGTTGATCGGCTGGTTCATCATGGGCGAAAAAGTGGGCCCGCGCCGCCTGATTTTGATGTGTCTGGTTGCACTTGGCGCCGTCATCGTGGAAATGGGTGGGTAAGGGAGACGCCAATGGCTGAGAAAGCGATCAATCCGGTAGTAAAGCAGGTCCTGGAGCTTGGGCCGACGCTAGCGTTTTTCCTGATCTATCTGCGTATCCGTGATGACACCTTTACCCTTGGCGGTACAGAATACACGGGTTTCATTGTTGCTGCGCTGATCTTCATACCGATCCTGCTGGTCGCTATGGGTATTTTATGGTTCCTGACCGGGAAACTAAGCCGGATGCAGGTGTTTACTGCCTTTATGGTCATCTTCTTTGGTGGACTGACCGCCTATTTCAACGACGAGCGTTTCTTCAAGATGAAAACGACGATCGTTTACGGCGTCATGGCGGGGATATTGGGGATCGGTTTGCTGCGCGGGCAAAGCTATCTGCAATACGTGATGGAAGAATTCCTGCCAATGGCGAAAGAGGGCTGGATGATATTCACCCGCCGTCTGTGTTATATGTTTGCGGCCCTTGGCATCGCGAATGAGATTATCTGGCGGACGCAATCAACCGATCTGTGGGTCAAACTTGAAACCTTTGCTTTTCCAGTCGTCTTGATGGTGTTTTTGTGGGTGCAGATTTATAAGTTGCAGCGCTATTTCATCGAGCCGCCAGAAGAGGCCGCCGAGAAATAGCACCGGCAACGGTCACATTTCGGCAAATGCAAACCCGACCGTCCCGCGTTGTGGACCGCGCGGTGCGTCCTTGCGGTAGCGTAGCGTGTCGACGAGCACCGAAGATAGCTGTGGCCGAAAAATGAGACCTGCCTTATCGCCGGTTGCCCAGCTTACAATGGCTGCGACCTCGGCGTTCAGGACACGAAATTTTACCTTGTCGCCGCGCTGCAATTTGGCGGTGCTGGTAATGCGGGCGCCGCTGTTGTTCACGTCGATAACCCTGCATTGCTGCGGGCCCACTGGTGTGGATAACTGAATGGGAAACTGCGTTTGGTAGCGATGTGGACGGTATTGCATAATGGGTGCCATCAGTTGTGATTGACCCCGGATATACTGCCCCACCGCTAACAAATCGTTACGATGGCTTGGTGAATAGAACATTTTGCGCCAGACTGTCTTTGCGAAAGTCGCCGCGCTTTTCTGCCGCCAATGCACGACCGCGTTGAACACCGGGGCGTGCGCCCATCGTCGCAAGCCAGCGCGCCATATGGGGTTTGTCATCCAGTGTCTGTTGTTGTCCTTCCCAAAGCGATGCCCAACCCCAGATGGATATATCCGCAATGGAAAAGAAATCGCCCGCGACGAACTCATGCTGGGCCAGTTGTCGATCCAACACCCCATAAAGGCGCGCTGTTTCCTTGCGATACCGGTCTTTGGCATAGGGCAAATCGTTCGGTGGATCCATGGCGGGGGCGTATTTCAGGAAGTGATGCGCCTGGCCCGCCATTGGACCCAAGCCGCCCATTTGCCACATCAGCCATTGATCGACACTAATCCTGTCCCGCTCGGTTGCGCCATAAAGCCGCCCTGTCTTGCGGGCCAGATATTGCAGAATAGCACCGGATTCGAAGATCGAGATCGGCGCACCGTCCGGACCTTCGGGATCGACAATTGCAGGCATTCGGTTATTGGGTGAAATCTTCAGGAAGGCTGGCTTGAATTGATCACCGGCCCCGATATCGACCAAATGCAGGCTATATGGCAGCTCCAATTCCTCCAGTGCGATTGAGGCTTTCCAACCATTCGGCGTCGGCCAGAAATAGAGATCAATTGGTTGTGCCATGGACTTTCCTTTCCTGCTGAAGCTCTAACATCGCATGATGCACTCAAAGGGCAAGTGGCCCTATCTTGACGCAGCCCCGACACAGGCGTATGGCTGACGGCGTGGCGATTTGTTACCGGATTGCGGGCCACGTTAAACATGCCGCTAAAGAGGGTTGCAGGTTGTCATACCTCGATACCTTTTCCCGGTGTCGGGGTTTTTTATTGCGTGAATTGCGCGCGAGGATGGACAATGAAGACGTGGAAAAAGCGCACCAAAGCGGTGCACACCGGCGTGCGGCGCAGCCAGTACAACGAGGTCAGCGAAGCGATCTTTCTGACGCAAGGGTTCGTCTACGATACCGCCGAGGATGCCGAGGCACGGTTCATTAAGGCGGGCGAGGATGAGTTCATTTACGCGCGCTACGGCAACCCCACGGTCGCGATGTTCGAAGATCGCATCGCCGCGTTGGAGGGTGCCGAAGACGGGTTCGCGACCGCCTCGGGGATGGCGGCTGTGAATGGGGCGCTGTCTTCCATGTTGAGGGCCGGCGATCACGTCGTGTCAGCCCGTGCGCTTTTCGGGTCATGTCTTTACATTCTGGAAGAGATCCTGACGCGTTATGGCGTCGAAGTAACCTTCGTTGACGGGACTGATCTGTCGGCATGGCAGGCCGCCATCCGTCCAGACACCAAAGTGGTTTTTTTCGAAAGCATCTCAAACCCCACGTTGGAGGTGATCGACATTTCCGCTGTGTGCAAACTGGCCCACGCCGTCGATGCAACGGTCATCGTGGATAACGTGTTCGCGACGCCTGTGTTTTCCGATGCCATTGCCCAAGGGGCTGATGTCGTCATCTATTCTGCGACCAAACACATCGACGGGCAGGGGCGCGCCTTGGGTGGCGTAATTCTGGGAACGTGCGAGTTCATTCGCGGCACGGTCGAGCCTTACATGAAGCACACGGGCGGTTCGATGTCGCCGTTTACGGCGTGGATGATGCTGAAAGGGTTGGAAACCATTGACCTGCGGGTGCGGGCACAGGCGGCAACGGCCCAATATCTGGCCGAGCATCTTGGAAAGGACGGACAGTTGTCGAATGTGATCTATCCGGGTCTTGCCAGTCATCCGCAAAGCGCACTGACCAAGGCGCAGATGGGGGCAGGTGGCACCGTAGTGGCCATCGACGCCGGCACACAGAAGGCAGCTTTCAAGCTGTTGAACGCGCTCAAGATCTGGACGATCTCGAACAATCTGGGCGATGCCAAATCAATCGCGACCCACCCTGCGACGACAACACATCAACGCTTGTCGGACGACACAAAGTCGATGTTGGGGATCACGCCGGGTCTGGTCCGGCTGAGCGTCGGACTGGAAGATCCGGATGATTTATTGGATGACCTGCGCGCTGCGATCGCCGCAGTGTGAACGCGTGACGCCACGCGGAAAACATGGTTAAATCAGACTTGCTTTGAGGTCAGAAAGGCCACCTCCATGACTGATCTACGCGCGGAATTACAACGTATCTATAAAGATATCATTGGAAATTCCGATGAGCCGCCCCATCTAGGGGTGTCTAACGCACCGACGGGGGGCACTGACATGAATATCCACGCACCTGATATGAACCGGGAACCGACACGCGAAGAAGCCGAAGCCGCTTTGGCGCTTCTACGCCGTTGGGCTGGTGATGTGACCGCTGAAGAGGTCGCAACGCTTGATCCATTGGTATCTCGTTTAATTCCCGGACAGGAGGTATCGAATTACCCCGCCTTGGCACGTGCATACCCCGAGGATTTTGAGGTTGATGACGTCTACAAGGCGTCTATGCCGGATTTGCAGAACGGTCCTTCCAGCCTGATCCGCGGTGCGCAGCAGCAGATTCAGCATGTCGGGATTTCGAATTTCCGCCTGCCCATTCGCTTTCACACCCGTGACAATGGCGATCTGACGCTTGAGACATCGGTGACCGGGACCGTATCGCTTGAGGCGGAAAAGAAGGGTATCAACATGTCCCGCATCATGCGGACCTTCTATAAACATGCCGAAGAGACATTCAGCTTTGAAGTGATCGAACGGGCGCTGGATGCCTACAAAACGGACTTGGAAAGCTTTGATGCGCGCATTCAGATGCGGTTCAGCTTTCCGATGAAGGTGGAGAGTTTGCGGTCAGGTCTGTCTGGCTATCAGTACTATGATATTGCGCTGGAATTGGTCGAGAGTGCCGGTGTGCGCAAGAAGATCGTGCACCTTGACTACGTCTATTCGTCGACCTGCCCTTGTTCGCTGGAATTGTCCGAACATGCTCGTCAATTTCGGGGACAGCTGGCGACGCCCCATTCGCAGCGATCCGTTGCACGCATTTCAGTGCTGCTGGAAGAGGGCGCGGAGGTGCTGTGGTTCGAAGACCTGATTGATCGCGCACGGGCTGCGGTACCGACCGAGACGCAGGTGATGGTCAAGCGCGAGGATGAGCAGGCATTTGCAGAACTCAACGCTGCCAACCCGATCTTTGTTGAAGATGCCGCGCGGCTGTTCACCGAGCAATTACAGATGGATACACGTATCTCTGACTTCCGCGTTATCGCCAGCCATCAAGAAAGCCTGCACAGCCACGATGCAGTGTCGGTCTTGACGGAGGGCGAAACTTTTGCGGCAGAAAGCATTGATCCGCGCTTGTTCCAATCCCTCTTCCACATCGGTTAAGACTGATCGGTTGCCGCAATGGTGACCGGCAACTCCCCAATACCTTCGATGACGACGACGACTTCCATGCCTGCCTTGACCGGGCGTGCGCCGATGGATGTGCCGCACGCAATGACATCGCCCGGTTCAAGCGTCATATCCGCTGATAACTGACTGACGATCTCAGCAGGGCTCATGATCATGTCCGATACAGGATAGGACTGGCGTTCGCGGTCATTGACCAGTGTTTTCACTGTCAGATCACGCCAATCAACATCTGTCTGGATCACAGGACCGATGACCCCGAAGCCGTCAAACCCCTTGGCACGTGTCCATTGTGGAAAGGATGGGTCTTCGGTCAGGATATCCAATGCCGTGATGTCATTGACGCAGGTATAGCCAAGGATGGCATCTGCCGCGTCCTGCGTATTGATGCTGGTACAGGTCTTGCCGATGACGATGCCCAGTTCACCTTCATAGATGACGCGCCCGATATCTACCGGCAATCTGACCGTCGCCCCCGGACCCGCGAGCGAAGAGAGCGGTTTGAGGAAAAACAAGGGGTGCTTAGGGATGCTTTGACCGTTGCGTTCCGCCGCGGCATGGAAATTGTTCCATAAACCGACGAACTTGCCCGGCACACAAGGCGGCAGCCGTGTCGCAGTCTTTAGGTCGATAGGATCACCCGCCGCCTCATCGGCGCCAAGAGATGCGCGGGGGTGCAGCATGCCTGAGTCGATAACACCGGTCAGTATTTGACCGTTCGTTGTCTTGATGCGCGCCCATTCCATGCACGGTCTCCTGCTGTAGAGTATCTATCCGCGACAGGATGCAACTTTAGGGAATCCTCCGCAAGGACGGAGGTTATGCCAAGACCGGTACTTTCGCTGCACTTGCATAGCAGCCAAGAACCATGTCCCAGCCGTGCAGGTAGCTGGTGCTGACAGCGTCAGCCGTATCGCCCAGGATATCAAAGCCACCATGCGTCAGATCGCAGCGGGTACCCTCGGCCGTTTGCGTGAACGTCACTGTAACGACCGTGGCGTCCTGTTCCGTCCGACCCGGGTGCCAGGTGAAGGCAAGGTATACGCCGGGTTCATAGGCAATCAGCTTTCCCCAGACGACGCGCGTGCCGTCTTCGCCGTCTTCGGTGATTTCACTATCCTTGTAGCTTGGAAACGTGACCTTCGCCTTTGCGCCTGTCACCGAATGTGATGCTTTGGGCCACCAGGTGTCCATGTCATTGGTGAACAGGGCAAAGGCTTCTGCGGGACTGAGTGGGACAGTCAGCGACTTTTCAATCGGATCGTGCATCGTTGTTTTCCTTCGCTTTTTCCTCTGCGGCGCGGGCGAAAGCGGCCAGCGCGTCATCCCACAGCGTGTCTAAATACGCGCGCAGTCCGGCAATCCCTTCAGGTGCAATGGCATAAAGCCTGCGATTGCCCATTGACGTGACGGTCAACAGCCCTGCATCTGACAGCACACGCAGGTGTTGGCTGACTGCGGGTCGG
>CBDTVH010000134.1:0-6095 GCA_965363665.1 uncultured Yoonia sp.
GCACGATGCTCTACGATATTCGCAAGGGGCGGTGGAGCACCACGATTTGCGAACGCTTCGGCATTCCGATGCAGATGCTGCCAGAGGTGCTGGATTGCGCGGCAGATTTTGGCACGACGCGGGCGGACCTTTTCGGGAAAGAACTACCCATTCTGGGGGTTGCGGGCGACCAGCAGGCGGCGACAATCGGGCAGGCCTGTTTTCAGCCGGGGATGTTGAAATCCACCTATGGTACGGGCTGTTTTGCCTTGCTCAATACCGGTGATACGCTGGTGGAAAGCAAAAAACGCCTGCTGGGGACGATTGCCTATCAGTTTGACGGCAAGCCGACCTATGCGCTGGAAGGGTCGATCTTTATTGCAGGCGCGGTTGTGCAATGGCTGCGTGATGGCCTCAAGATCATTCGGGACGCGAAAGAGACGCAACCTTTGGCGGAAACGGCGGATCAGGGGCAAGAGCTTTATCTGGTGCCCGCATTTACCGGCCTAGGCGCGCCGTATTGGGATGCGGATGCGCGGGGTGCGATTTACGGCCTGACCCGCAACTCCGGCCCGGCGGAATTTGCGCGGGCCGCTTTGGAAAGCGTTGGCTTTCAGACGCGCGATTTGCTTGAGGCGATGAAGAGCGACTGGCAAGCGTCTGATACGGATGGTGTTTTGCGGGTCGATGGCGGGATGAGTGCATCGGATTGGTCGATGCAGTTCCTGTCCGACATCATTGGTGCCCCGGTGGATCGACCCACGGTCTTGGAGACAACCGCGCTTGGCGTGGCGTGGCTGGCGGGCAGCCGTGCAGGTGTCTATCCGGATCAGGAAGGGTTCGCTGCCAACTGGGCGCTTGATCAGCGGTTCGAGCCGCAGATGGATGAGGCGACGCGCCGGCGGCGCTATGCAGGATGGAAAGATGCGGTGAAAAGGACTTTGACATCATGATGCTGCGATAAATTAACGATGTGCAAGCTGCCAGACGCTGAATTCGTCTGCCCGCTTGTCGCGCAGTTTCGCCTCCGCCGCCGCTGACAGATGCAGCTCTATCTTGGGCGACACATTCTTCTGCTTCAGCGTGATCTTCACATCCAGTCTCTCCTCCAGATAGCCAATCACTTTATCCCACTGTTCATATTGAAACAGGTGATCCGCGCCCAGCTCACCATCGTTGATCCGCAGAAATTTGCTTTGTGACCCAACGTTGGCGAAGGGGGCCGGCGACCCCTTGCAGTATTCAAGCACGAAGTCATCAAAGCTGATGCCCTGCGTGCTGTTTTCATGCCCGATCAGATCGTCGCGTGTGCGGTAGCGATACCAGCTGCCCAGCCAGTCGATGGGGTTGCGCACGATGGCCATCAGTTCGGGGTTTTGCCCGCCGACCTGTTTGAACAGCGGCTTGAGGAATCGTTTGTAGCGGTAGCAAGGTGCGTGTTTCAGCTCGGGCGGATCGCGAAGGACGAGCGAGGCGCGCGGGGCCAATGCGCCCTCCAATGCGGTCGACCCGGTTTTCGGCACCGCCATCAGCACCAGATTTTCTTTCCAGAAAACAAGCATTTATTTGCCGTCTTTCGTCTTTTCTTTACCCAATGCTAGGCCATAAACTATTCCTTAACCACCTCTGGATGAAGCTGGACCATGAAAATTTATGTTGCAATGTTCTGCTTTTGATCTCATTAACGATGAGAACACAATGAGAACAAAAGCAGTGATTGCCGCCCCAACAGCGGCGTGAAATAAGGACAGGACACATGGCAACGGCAGAACTCCTCAAAATGACTGACAAGAAGACCGCGGACAAGGAAAAGGCGCTGGAAAGCGCGCTGGCACAGATCGAACGACAGTTCGGCAAGGGCTCTATCATGAAGCTTGGCGGCCAGAATCAGATGCCTGATATCGAGGCCACATCGACGGGTTCGCTGGGGCTGGATATTGCGCTGGGAATTGGCGGCCTGCCCAAGGGGCGCGTGATCGAGATTTATGGCCCGGAGTCGTCAGGCAAGACCACGTTGACGCTGCACACCGTGGCTGAAGAGCAGAAAAAAGGCGGCGTTTGCGCCTTTGTCGACGCCGAACATGCGCTTGACCCGCAATATGCCAAAAAGCTGGGCGTGAACCTGGATGAATTGCTGATTTCGCAGCCTGATACCGGCGAGCAGGCTTTGGAGATTGTCGACACACTTGTGCGCTCAGGTGCCGTGAGCCTGGTTGTGGTCGATTCCGTCGCTGCCTTGACGCCGAAGTCGGAACTGGAAGGCGACATGGGCGACAGCTCTGTCGGTGTGCATGCCCGTCTGATGTCACAGGCGATGCGCAAGCTGACCGGGTCGATCAACCGTTCGGGTTGCATGGTGATCTTCATCAACCAGATCCGGATGAAAATCGGCGTGATGTTTGGTTCACCTGAAACGACGACTGGTGGTAATGCGCTGAAGTTTTATGCCTCTGTCCGTCTGGATATCCGCCGTATCGGTGCGATCAAGGACCGGGATGAGGTCGTGGGTAACGCCACCGGCGTGAAGGTTGTAAAAAACAAGGTGGCACCGCCGTTCAAGCAGGTGGAATTCGACATCATGTATGGCGAAGGCATCTCCAAGACAGGTGAATTGCTTGATTTGGGCGTAAAGGCCGGGATTGTTGAAAAATCCGGTGCCTGGTTCAGCTATGGTGATGAACGGATCGGGCAGGGGCGTGAAAACTCCAAGGTGTTCCTGAAAGAGAACCCGAGCGTGGCGTTGGAGATTGAAGACAAGATCCGCGCCGCACATGGGCTGGATTTTGATCTGCCTGAGGGTAGCAGTGAAGATGGCGACGACGATTTGGTCGAAGTCTAGGGTCGCAGGCGACGCCCGGGTAAAACGCCCACACCATAAATGACGGTGAGACATATCAGGAAAAGGGTGCCGTAGAATGCGGCGCCCTTTTTCGTTTGCCCGGACAAATAGCGTGAATTTGGCAGATGCCTCTGGCGGGCGTTTCATGAGACGAAGAAAGTCATAGGGTCATTGCCTGTGGACAGTGTGCAGGTGCGGGGCTATTTCTGCGTTTCAACCGAATTCCTTGCTTGAAAGCGCGCCATGACAAGTCTTGCTGACATCCGTTCGACCTTTTTGAACTACTTTGGCAAACAAGGGCACGAGATTGTGGCCTCAAGCCCGCTGGTGCCGCGCAACGACCCCACTTTGATGTTTACCAATTCAGGCATGGTCCAGTTCAAGAACCTTTTTACCGGGGTCGAGACACGCGACTATACGCGCGCCACGACCAGTCAGAAATGTGTGCGCGCAGGCGGCAAGCACAACGACCTGGACAACGTGGGTTATACCGCACGCCACCATACCTTCTTTGAGATGCTGGGCAATTTCAGCTTTGGCGACTATTTCAAGGCCGAAGCGATTGCCTATGCATGGGAATTGCTGACCAAGGATTTCGGCATCGACAAGGACCGGTTGCTGGTGACAGTGTACCACACCGACGATGAAGCGGCGGATATCTGGAAGAAAGTTGCGGGCCTGCCAGATGACCGGATCATCCGCATCCCGACGGATGACAATTTCTGGCGTATGGGACCGACCGGCCCCTGCGGGCCCTGTACCGAAATTTTCTATGATCATGGTGAGCATATCTGGGGTGGTCCGCCGGGATCGCCGGAAGAGGATGGTGATCGCTTTATCGAGATCTGGAACATCGTGTTCATGCAGAACGAACAGTTCGACGATGGCACAATGAAACCGCTTGAGATGCAGTCGATCGACACCGGCATGGGGCTGGAGCGGATTGGTGCCTTGCTGCAAGGCAAGCATGACAACTACGACACTGATCTGATGCGGGCCTTGATCGAGGCTTCGGCTGATGTCACATCCAGCGACCCTGATGGGCCGGGCAACACGCACCACCGCGTAATCGCCGACCACTTGCGCTCGACCTCTTTTTTGATTGCCGAAGGTGTGCTGCCATCCAACGAAGGGCGCGGTTATGTACTGCGCCGGATCATGCGCCGCGCCATGCGTCATGCGCATTTGCTGGGCAGCAAGGACCCGGTGATGCACCGTCTGGTCCCTGCTTTGGTGCAGCAAATGGGGGCAGCCTATCCTGAATTGGGGCAGGGACAGCGCCTGATCGAAGACACGTTGCTGAACGAAGAAATGCGCTTCAAGCAGACGCTGGACCGCGGGCTCAAGCTGTTGGATGAGGAACTGGCGAACCTGCCTGAGGATGCGGCATTGCCCGGCACATCGGCGTTCAAGCTTTATGACACCTATGGCTTCCCCCTTGATCTGACGCAGGATGCCCTGCGCGAAAAGGGCCGCGAGGTGGACATCGCAGGCTTTGATGCCGCGATGGCAGAGCAGAAGGCCAAGGCGCGTGCTGCATGGTCCGGCACCGGTGAGGCCGCCGACAGCGCGATTTGGTTCAATATCGCGGATGAAAGCGGTGCGACGGATTTTCTGGGCTATGACACGCTGACCGCCGAGGGGCAGATTGTGGCGCTGGTGGTTGATGGCGACACGACACAACATGCCGATGGTACGGTACAAGTGGTGCTGAACCAGACCCCGTTTTACGCAGAGGCCGGTGGTCAGGTCGGTGATGCGGGCACATTGCGCACCGAGACAGGCAAGGCCGAGATTACGGATACCAGAAAGTTTGGTGAGGTTTATGTTCATTTCGCGAAGGTGACTGAAGGCCATCTGCACAAAGGGCAGGGCGCGGAATTGGCCGTTGATCCCCTGCGCCGCGCCCGTATCCAGGCCAACCATTCGGCTACGCATTTGTTGAACGAGGCGTTGCGCGAGGTTCTGGGCGATCATATCGCGCAACGTGGATCGCTGAACGCGCCGGATCGGTTGCGCTTTGACTTCAGCCATACCAAAGCTTTGTCTGAGGCTGAATTGGCGCAGGTTGAACGCGATGTAAACGCGCTGATCCGCCAGAATGGCACCGTGGAAACCCGTATCATGACGCCGGATGATGCCCGCGCCATGGGTGCGCAGGCGCTTTTTGGTGAGAAATATGGCGATGAGGTGCGTGTTGTGTCGATGGGCCGCCAGGAAGGCTCTGGCAAGGGGACCGGCGGTGATACGTACTCACTGGAACTTTGCGGCGGCACGCATGTCCGCCAATTGGGCGAAATCGGTGCCTTCGTCACGCTGGGTGACAGCGCGTCCAGCGCGGGTGTGCGCCGGATCGAAGCGCTGACAGGGCAGGCCGCATTGGATTACCTGCATGCGCAGGACGCGCGGCTGAGTGCGGTGGCGGCGGCGCTGAAAACACCGGTGGCCGAAGTTGCGGACCGCGTGAAGGCCCTGTTGGATGAACGCAAGGCGCTGTCCAACGAGGTTGCGCAGTTGCGTCGCGAATTGGCGATGGGCGGCGGTGCCAAGGAGGCCGCGCCATCCGAGGTAATCAATGGCGTTGCTTTTCAGGCGCAGGTCCTGAGCGGTGTGACGGGCAAGGATCTGCCCGCGTTGATTGATGAAATGAAGGCGTCGATGGAAAGCGGTGCTGTCTTGCTGATCGCCGATGCCGGCGGCAAGGCGGCGGTTGCCGTGGGCGTGACGGCGGATATGACTGACCGGGTGTCTGCGGTGGATATTCTGCGCGCCGTGACGCCGGTGTTGGGCGGCAAAGGTGGCGGCGGCCGTCCGGACATGGCGCAGGGCGGCGGTGCGTCGGTTGCGAATGCCGATGTTGCGATTGCTGCGGCCAAGGCTGTTTTGGAGGAATTGAAATGAGCGCACTTTGGATTGCCCACGTCAAGGTAACGGATGAGGCGGCTTACGGCGAATACGCCAAGCGCGCGACCGGCGCGATTGCCGATCATGGCGGTGTTTTTCTGGCCCGTGGCGGGGCCTATGAACAGCTTGAAGGCCCCGATCGCCCGCGCAATGTGGTAGCCCGGTTCCCCAGCCTGCAAGCGGCGCATGACTGTTATTATTCGGATGCCTATCAAGAGGCGCTGAGCTTTGCCAAGGGTGCCAGCCAACGCGAGTTAAGCATCGTCGAAGAGATCGCTTGAAAGGCCAGCTTGGTGAAATGATGGCCCGCCATGCGCGTGCAGGGCGTCTGGACTGGATCGGACTGCGTTCGCACCGCCATGCCGAGCTGAAT
>CBDTVH010000135.1:0-6072 GCA_965363665.1 uncultured Yoonia sp.
CCCGCCGGTCACCAAAATCCCGCACCCGTTTGCGCCACGCGCGGTAACTGCCCGGTTTCAGATTGTCCCTCATCAGGGCTTTGACGTCTTTTTCAGCGACACCGTATTCGCGGCGGATATCATCAAAGCTGACATGATCAGACAGTGCCATCTGGATGACTTCGCTGACATGCGCTGGAGGAAGTTCGGGCGGCTTCGACATGAGGTATCAAATAGCGGCCAAACGTCCCAAGGCAACCAGCGAACAATTTCGCCGCGGAACCGCGATACTGCAAGTGCGGCAATCAGTCCTCTGCGTTGCAGATCTTGCTGACCTATTTACGACGAAACGCAAAGGAAATCAGATGTCATTGATTGAATACACAACGCTGCAACCCATCACGGCGACCGTCAGGCAAACCGCCACACGGTGGTGGGGCTACTTTTTCCCGTTGAGCATGGAAGCCAAAATCGTGCTTGGCATCCTTGCCGTGATCGCGCTGTGGGGTCTGGCCATTTTCACATTCGGTGTTCCGGCGTTGGTGTGGCCGATGGCAGTGATCGTCCCCGGTCTGGTTCTAAGCCTGGTGCTGCTGACCTGGGGCATGTAGCCTGATTTCATAATTTAGAAACAAGAAAGCCCGCCACTCACAAGAGCAGCGGGCTTTTGGTTTTATCAGGCAGCTTTCTAGTCGGCCGTCAGCAGCGGTGGTTTGTCGCTGCCGCCGGCAATGCGGCCTTGCGCCGGTGCCTCGTACTTCAGGTCCAGTTCACCCTTCTTGACGCCGACCTTCACGATCCCGCCCTTGACCAGCTTGCCAAACAGCAGTTCCTCGGCCAGCGGCTTTTTGATGTGTTCCTGAATAACGCGGCCCAGTGGACGCGCACCCATTTTCTCATCATAGCCTTTGTCGGCCAGCCATTCGGCTGCCGCAGGTGTCAGCTCGATATGCACGTTACGGTCAATCAGCTGCGCCTCAAGTTGCAGCACAAACTTTTCGACCACCTGCATGATCACCTGTTTCGGCAACGCGCCAAAGCTGATGATCGCATCCAGACGGTTGCGGAATTCCGGCGTGAACGTCCGCTCGATCGCGGCGGTATCTTCACCAGTCCGTGCTTCGCGACCAAAGCCCATCGCGTTTTTCGACATCTCTGCCGCGCCCGCGTTGGACGTCATGATGATGATCACATTGCGGAAATCGGTTGTCCGCCCGTTGTGATCCGTCAGCTTGCCGTGGTCCATCACCTGCAACAGGATGTTGTAGACGTCAGGGTGCGCCTTCTCCATCTCATCCAGCAACAGCACACAGTGCGGGTTCTGATCGACACCGTCGGTCAACATGCCGCCCTGATCAAACCCGACATAGCCGGGAGGGGCACCGATCAAGCGGCTGACGGCGTGCTTTTCCATATACTCCGACATGTCAAAGCGCATCAGTTCCACACCCAGCGTATCCGCCAGTTGTTTCGCCACTTCGGTTTTACCCACACCGGTTGGCCCTGCGAACAGATAGTTACCAATCGGCTTTTCAGGTTCACGCAGACCAGCCCGCGCCAGTTTGATCGCAGACGACAGCGCCTCGATCGCCTGATCCTGACCAAAGACAACACGCTTCAGTGACTTTTCGAGATCCTTGAGAACCTCTGCGTCATCCTTGGACACGTTCTTGGGCGGAATGCGGGCGATCTTGGCCACGACATTCTCGATTTCCTTGGCACCAATCGTCTTGCGACGCTTGCTTTCGGCAACCAGATGCTGTGCTGCTCCCGCCTCATCAATCACGTCGATGGCCTTATCGGGCAACTTGCGATCATTGATGTAGCGCGCGGACAGTTCCACCGCAGTCTTGATCGCATCGGCAGTGTATTTGATATGGTGATGCTCTTCGAAATAGGGCTTCAGACCCTGCAAAATCTTGATCGCGTCAGGGACCGATGGCTCTGTCACGTCAATCTTCTGGAACCGGCGCGACAACGCACGGTCCTTTTCAAAGTGCTGGCGGAATTCCTTATACGTGGTCGATCCCATGCAACGCAGCTTGCCGCCCTGCAATGCAGGCTTCAGCAGGTTAGAGGCATCCATCGCGCCACCAGAAGTCGCACCGGCACCGATCACGGTATGGATTTCGTCGATGAACAATACCGCGTCGCGGTGATCCTCCATCTCGGTCATCACCGCTTTCAGCCGTTCCTCAAAGTCACCGCGATAGCGGGTACCGGCCAGCAATGCGCCCATATCAAGCGAATAGATCGTCGCCTTCGACAGCACCTCTGGCGTTTCACCATTCACGATCTTGAAGGCCAGACCTTCGGCAATCGCCGTCTTGCCCACACCCGGATCACCCACCAAAAGCGGGTTGTTCTTGCGACGGCGGCAGAGAACCTGAATACAGCGTTCAACCTCATGCGCGCGGCCGATCAGGGGATCGACATCGCCCTTTGTCGCCTTTGCGTTCAGATCAACGCAGTATTTCGCCAGCGCGCTTTCTTTTTCGTCGCCTTCACCGGGGGCGATCGTTTCACCCTCTTCGGTGGAACCGGTCACAGGACGCGATTCACCGAATGCCGGGTCTTTCGCGACACCGTGCGCGATAAAGTTCACCGCGTCATAGCGGGTCATATCCTGCTCTTGCAGGAAATAAGCCGCGTTGCTTTCACGTTCCGCAAAGATGGCGACCAGTACGTTCGCGCCGGTCACTTCGCTGCGGCCAGATGACTGCACATGGATCGCAGCACGCTGGATCACGCGCTGGAATGCGGCTGTCGGCACAGCCTCGGACCCTTCGACATCGGTGATCAGCGTCGAAAGATCATCTTCGATGAAACTTTCCAGATCCTTGCGCAGATCATCCAGATTAACCGAACAGGCACGCATGACGCGGGCTGCTTCGGGCTCATCAATCAGCGCCAACAACAGGTGTTCCAGCGTGGCAAGTTCATGTTTGCGTTCATTCGCAAGCGCCAAAGCGCCGTGAATGGACTGCTCAAGTGTGGTCGAAAATGATGGCACGTCTTGTGCTCCTTCATATCGGGGGCCGGCATCTGGGGTACACACACCAACCGTGGCCTCTTACCCTTAAAGTTTGGTTTTATTTCCCAACCTTCAAGGATTTTTTTCGCATTTGGCATCACAAATCGCGTGATGCAGAGTTTTTGACCTGCTTTTGACCATGCTCTCACATTTTCATGGTCAAAACTTGTCTTTTTTCGCCCGCGTGAAAGCAAACACATCCACCGAGGATGCATCGCTCATGCCGAGGACGGCTTTGAATTCGGGAACATCGGCGCGCAAAAACGGGTTTGTGCGCTTCTCTTCGGTCAAAGTTGATGGGACCGTTGGTTTACCAGCCGCGCGCGCTGCATCGATCCGCTTGATACGAGAGATAAGGTCAGGATTGTCAGGGTCAAGGGAGGCGGCGAAACGCGCGTTGTTTTGTGTATATTCATGACCGGAACAAACACGCGTTTCATCAGGCAAGGCACGCAGTTTCTGCATGCTGTCCCACATCTGTGCAGGCGTGCCTTCAAACAGGCGGCCACAGCCCAGCGCCATAAGGCTGTCGGCGGTAAACACCAGGTTAGCGGCGGGCATGTGAAATGCAATGTGGCCGATCGTATGGCCCGAAACGTCCATGATATCAGTGTTCTGGCCACACACGATAATCTGATCACCCTCTTCGACCGCAAGGTCCAGATTGGGCAATCGGTGGGCGTCCGCCTTGGCGCCGATCACGCGCGCACCGCCACGCAGGGCGGCAACACCGTCAATATGGTCGTCATGGTGATGCGTGATCAGAATATCATTCAGGGTCCAGCCACGGGCATCCAGTTCCGTTTGAATGGGGGCCGCCTCTGGCGCGTCGACCAGCGCGGTTTCACCGGTTTCGGTATTATGCACAAGAAAGGCATAGTTATCGCGCAAGCACGGCACGGTAACCAATTCAACCGCTGCTGTCTTTGTCATGGCAAAGCCGCCTTCTCTTGATATGCTACACCCATAGCTTTGCCCAAGGAGCCGCAAACCGCAATGCATCTCGACGTTTTGGATTTGCGAAACTTCTATTATCGCAGCGCGCTGGGGCGTGCGGCACAAAAGGTGATCCGCGATGAGCTGTGTGCGATATGGCCAGAAGCCAAGGGGCAAATGGTCGTCGGCTTTGGGTTTGCCCTGCCCCTGCTGCGCCCCTTCCTCAAGGATGCGCGCCGCGTGATCGGTTTGATGCCCGGACCCCAAGGAGTGATGCCGTGGCCCGCGGATGGCAAGAATGTCAGCGTGCTGTGCGAAGACACGCTTTGGCCGATTGAAACCGGGCATGTCGACAAGCTGGTTATGCTGCACGGGCTGGAAACAACCGAACAACCCTCACTGCTGCTGGATGAAGCATGGCGGGTGCTTGGCCCCGGCGGACGCGCTGTCTTTATCGTACCGAACCGGGCGGGGCTGTGGTCGCGATCTGATGCAACGCCGTTTGGCTATGGGCGGCCATACTCGCTCAGCCAGCTTGAGGCGCAGTTGCGGCGGCATCAATTCGTGACGGAACGCGCGCTCTCGGCGCTCTATCAGCCACCATCAGAACGAAAGCTGTGGCGCAAATCGGCAGGTTTCCTTGAGCGGGTCGGGCATAACCTTCCCATCGTCGCCGCCGGCGGCGTGCTGATCGTCGAGGTCAGCAAGCAGATGGCGGCACCGACAAGGCCGGGATTGACCGAGGCGGTCAAAAAGCCACTCAAGGCGTTGGAGGGGATGGCAAAGCCGCAACCTAAGCCGGAAGGTGCGGCATCACGCGTGGCCTAGCACAGCAGGCCTAGCGCGGGTCGGCCAGCACCAACACCCAATACAGGTTTGAACCGCTGCCTGCCTTGGCCAACCCGAAGTGTTCGGCACGTGGATCTTCATTGTTTTCCCGGTGACCCGAAGAATTCTGCCATGCATTCAAAACAGAGGCTTCGCTCTGCTGACCGCGCGCGATATTTTCACCTGCCCAACGGTAGTTATAGCCTGCGTCCGAAACACGCTCACCCAAGCGCGACCCGTCGCTGCCAACATGGCTAAAGAAATCATTGGCGTGCATGTCATTGGCGTGCCGCCGGGCCGCTGCACCAAGACGGCTGTCGTAGGACACCGCGCCAACACCTGCATTGCTGCGCACATTGTTGAGCATGCTTTGGATATTTGCGCTCGGGGTTTGAGACACGGCAATCTGCGGCTGGTCCGCACTCGGGATCGCGCCACTATTGCTGACGCTCATGGTGGACATACTGCCCCCCGCGCCACCACACGCAGCGGTAAAACAGATCGCAGCAATCGAAAGAGCGGTTTTCATTTTTCATCAACTCCATTGGGTCCTGATCCCTGCTATGCAAAGGCATCAGGTGTAGAAAGCCGTCTATATAAATCGCTGGCTTTTAGGCAAAACTATGACCGTCATTCGTGGCCTACGGCGGGATTTTGCTGATCCGTGCGATGTGAGCGACTGAGAATAGCGCGGATATCTGCGCAAATGCATGACCCGCCAGCCATTGTCAGCACAGCCATGTAGCGTCGCTTGCGTGTCCTCGTTTTGTTTGTATTGCTGCCGGCCAAATGACTGCGAACACCATATGATACCCGGCACTGTGCACAGATGGCTTTGGACCCTTCTTCTTTGCAGCATCGCGACTGCGGGGGTCAGTCAGAGTGCGATCACAAACCTGCAAGCAGAGGCTGAGGCGGCGTTGGTCAACGGCGACCCCGCGACAGCAGCACAGCTTTCCACGGGCATTTTAGACGCAAACCCCAATGATTTTGCCGCGCTTTTCATTCTGGCGCTGGCGCAATCCGATCTGGGCGACGATGCGCAGGCAGCCGCAACCGCCACGCGCGCCTATGGCGCCGCGCGCGAAGAACAATCAAGGCTTGAAGCCGCGCGCCTGGTCGCCAGCACCCGCTTTTCGATGGGGCAATACACGCGCGCAGGATTCTGGCTGCGCCGCGCCGCCAACCACGCGCAAACCGACGCAGACATCGAAGCGGTTGCGCGCGAATACCTCGCGACTGTGCGCGCCAACCCTTTGACGCTTCAGTTCACGGCATCGGTCGCGCCGACCGAC
>CBDTVH010000136.1:0-6032 GCA_965363665.1 uncultured Yoonia sp.
ATCGGACCGGTTGTCGGGATATCCTACGAAACGCCAAATCGCTCGCAGGGGCAGTTCGGCGTTATCGGCAAGGCATCCGCCGCCGCTTTGTTCGGCTCGCAACGCAATGAAGAACGAGGCACCGTCTTCGGTGGTGGCGACACGATTTCACCTTCCGAAACAACAGACGAAAGCAACGAAACCGTCTTGAGCTTTGACGCCGAATTGGGTGTTTTCTATAACGTCACCGATAACTCTGCCGTTAGTTTGGGCGTCTCATACAAGCGTTTGAACGACATCGACTTTGTTTCAGGAAACTTGGCGGATGCTGAGGACGCGTCATTTGAAACCGGTGACCGAGAGTTCATAGGGGCTTTCCTTGGCTACAGCTATCGGTTCTGATAGCGCTTTTCCAAAGCCACAAGGCGTAATTTGATATGAGCATCAAGATCACATCACTCAAGCCGTCACAGGCCAGCCTTGGTGTGATCTTGAACTTCCTGTCCAGGTCAGAGCCTTTTGCCTCGCACTCACTCAGGGCAATTGCAGGTGCGGTGCGTGTCCAACTTGAAACAGCAAACCACCTTGTCGCGCTCGATGGCGAGGCAATCGTGGGTTACGCGGGCTGGATGCGTGTGACATCACAGAATGCTGAAAACTGGTTGAAAGGGCAGGCTCAACTTGTGCAGGCGAAGGGGCCGGAAGCGGACGCAGCAGCCCTCACGATGGTTGTATCCGGCGAGAAATCCGTGACCCGCATGTTGATCAGGGGCGCGCGTGACTGCAACAAGGGCGTCCGTGTGGTTTTTCGGCGCGACTACGATACGCGCCGAAAGTTAACAAAGCGACAAACCGTGCTGAACGTCGCTCCGCCGGGCGGGTCAGACGGTCAGGGATCACGCTGAGGCGACCGTCACACCAATCCAAGTCGATGCGACAGACGCTTGCACAAGTTCATTAACCGGCGCGATTGCGCGTTTCAGCCCGAATATTGAACAGGATATCGCGGATCACGCTGCCTGAGATCAGGTCATTGAGAATAACCGTCGTCTCTGTGCCCAGATCATCCGTGACGATCCACTGGCGCAACTCGATCGGGTTTGCCGTGAACACCATCTGGATGCTGCCATAGTTCGGGTTGTCCGGGTCCTGGGCGGTCACTGTGGTTGTCGTTCCGTCCGACACGACGTTGGTGACCATATTGGTACGCGTCAGGTCGACGTTATCCTGCAAAATAATGCTGAGAGGCGTCTGGTTCAGCGGATACCGCTCTGGCCCGGTATTCGAGCGGGCGTCGAAGATCGCCAGCTGACCGCCACCGGCCATGACCAGTGATTCTGACGGTGCATTATACTCAAACCGGATACGCCCCGGCCGTTTGATATAGATCTGCCCGGTGCTGATCGTGCCGTCGGCATTGATTTGGGTAAAGCCACCCTGCGCTGTCTGAAGCTGGTTCAGATAGCCCGAGATTTGCGCAAGGCTCAGTTGCTGTGCTGAAGCTGCACCCGCAAATAGCGTCAGTGCGAGGGCCGCGATGATGGATAGGATACGTTTGCTCATGTGTCTTACCTATGTGTCTGGGCGACGAAATGCACCCTTTGGATAGGCGTTACAACAGCATGTGAACTGCTGTTAAGCGATATCATGCCATCTGTTTATGAATAACAGGCGATGCGCTTAACGGATCCACACCTCGACGCGGGTGTACTCTGACCCGGCAACCTGACCATCCACGCAGGTTGCAGGCGACACATCGCCAAATCCATACGATGAAACGGTGTAGTCACCGTTCGCCAGCGTTGACGCCGCCACATCTTCCAGCAGGGTCTTGAAGCCGGCGGCCGCAGTGGCAGAGGCATCAATGGCCGCGGCGCTACCGGCGGAGCTTTGACCGTAGCCCACGAAAATGATCTCGCGGCCATTGTTTTCACCGCTTTCCAGCAGATCGACCAGATCAATCAGCATCGCGCGGTTCCACGCCCCTTCGGGGCCACTGGCCACACCACCCGTCATCGTCGTCGACAGACGCTCTGCATCGAACAACACCTGGAACATCTGCGCGGCAGCGGCGCGCTGCGCTTCGTCAAACGACGCCTCCAGCAAACTGCTCAGGCGGGCGTTTTTGCGGGCGGTGTCCAGCATTGTCGCGCTGTGATTGATAAAGCCTTCTTTCTCAAGCAGGCCCTGCGCGATCTTCGATGACGCAAAATCAAAGACTTCGGCGACCAATGCGGTATTGGCCGGGGTGTTGTATGTCGCCATGATCGGGCGCACCAAAGGATAGTCGCCAGCGATGATGTTGAACGTCGTCGGTGCGACGGTGATCCCGCAGGTGCCTGCAACATCCACGACAAGCGTTTCATCGGCATTAGCGGTCGTGACGATGCTGACGCTGCCCGGAAACTGTTTTATGGACGGCGCAACACCGGCCTCATTCGCCATGGTCAGCACATTTGCGGCAATTTCCTTGCCCGCGGGTTCCATGACCAAACGCCGCACTTCCATGCCAATGTCTGAATTCGGTGGAAGCTGAAGTGGCAGCACGCTGACATCCGCACCACCGATCTGCGACCAGTTTGTGATCTCGCCCGCAAAGATACGCGCCAGGTCATTGACCGAAATCTCAGAGATGCCGGCATTGGGTGCCACCATGACCGAAAATGACTTCAGACCCAAAAGCTGATGTGACAGGTCAGCGCCGCGCGCCCATCCCGCCAGGGTGTTGTACTGTGCTGGCGCAGTCCCGCCAAGCGATACCGCCTCGATCATGATATCGGCATCGGCGTCGCTCGGACCAATCGTCAATGCCGCGGACTGCCCGGTGCTTTCGTTCTGCAAAGACAGCTCACCCACGGATGTCAGTTCGACGTTGGTTGCAGAAGAATTTGTGACGGCATAGGCACCGGTGATCGTGCGATGCCGGGCGGCATAGTTCGGCGCTGCAAACCCGACACTCAACACGTCGGATGCGCCCGCTGTCGGCGCAGGGTCCGCTGCTGGGGCCGCGTCTACACGCTCAAACGCAGTTGCGGTCAGGCCAAAGTCATTTGTCGCGATGACCTCATTGCAGGTCTCACCAAAGCAAATCACCTCGGACGCGGGGACAGCAACGACACCAACGGTCGTCTGCACCTGAACCATCACACCATTGAAGCCAACGATTTCACCCGTGACGTTGATGAAGCCATCGCTTGAACGCAACTCGACCGACTGCGCGAACAGCGCAAGCGGAGCAACAGAGCAGAACAGTGTTGTAGCTAGTCTTGAAAACATTTTTATTTCGGAACTCCAGCGATCAGTCGGGGCATTATCGGGTCAAGTGCATCAGATTTGAACACCGAAAACTGGCAAAACGAGAGAAATCATCACGGGTGCCGACAAATGATGCAGGCTATGACAACAGCCTAGGGGCCCCTACGTCCTGGACTATTTCATACAGTCGGCTGTGGCCGCTGAAAAAAGGGCTCTACACTCTCGCCATAGCGTGACGATGACATGCGGACCGTGTCACCACAAGCGGGTGATACCCGCTTTTGTCGCGATAGGGACCGTATCGCATCAGTGCGCGTCTTGGTCGTCGTGGGTCTGAATGGCCTGCGGATCAACACCGCGCACCAAGGCTGTGAAATCGAAAAGCTTTGGGTCAAGCAGATGTGACGGCCGCGCGTTCATCAGTGCGCGAAACATCACCTGGCGCCGTCCGGGGCTGTTGCGTTCCCAACCATCAAGGATCTGCTTCACCTGTTGCCTTTGCAATCCATCCTGAGACCCGCAAAGGTCGCAAGGAATGATGGGATAGTTCATCGCCTTGGCAAATTTCTCGCAATCGGCCTCGGCCACATGGGCCAGCGGGCGATAGACGAACAGATCGCCGTCTTCGTTCAACAGCTTCGGTGGCATCGTCGCAAGGCGGCCACCATGAAAAAGGTTCATGAAGAAGGTTTCCAGAATGTCGTCGCGATGATGGCCAAGCACAACGGCCGAACAGCCCTCCTCGCGCGCGATCCGGTAAAGGTTGCCACGGCGCAGCCGCGAACACAGCGCGCAAAAGGTGCGCCCGGCGGGGATCTTATCCATCACGATCGAATAGGTATCCTGATACTCTATCCGGTGCGGTACACCCATCTTCTGCAGAAACTCCGGCAGGACTGTGGCCGGAAATCCAGGCTGGCCCTGATCCAGATTGCACGCCACCAGTTCCACCGGCAGCAGCCCGCGCCACTTCAGCTCGTACAAAACCGCCAACAGGGTGTAGCTGTCCTTGCCGCCTGATAAACAGACCAGCCATTTGGTGTCGCGTTCGATCATGCCATACTGTTCAATCGCTTCACGCGTATAACGCACAATGCGCTTGCGCAGCTTCTTGAACTCGGTGGTCGACGGCGCGCCGTAAAACAGCGGGTGGATTTCGGTTTCATCTAACATAGCCCTGATATGCCAGAACGCCCCATCGCTGCCTAGAGGCATCCGAAACCCGTTCGCCTACGTAACAATACCAAGAATATGGAGAATATGATGCGCCTGATGCTTGCTGCCGCCTTTGCCCTACTTGCCGCCTGTACCGGCAAACCGTCCTTTGACGACCCCAGCCTAAGCGACCGCAAGCTGAACCTGGAAGAGTTCTTTGACGGCGATCTGGTGGCCTATGGCCAGTTTCAGGATATCCTTGGCACGGTGCGCCGCAGTTTCGTGGTGACGATCGACGGCGACTGGGATGGCGAGCGTCTGCGACTGGTTGAGGATTTCGTTTATGAAGACGGATCAACCGAACAACGCGTCTGGACCCTGACCAAGACGGGCGACGACAGTTGGGTCGGCACCGCTCCCGGCGTGATTGGTGAGGCTGTGGGCATTGAGCAAGGCGACCGGTTCAACTGGAAGTACGAGATCGACCTGCCGGTGCCTTCGGCCACAGGCGAGACCGAAACCTTGCGCGTCACCTTTGACGACTGGATGTGGTTGTTGGCGGACGATCGGTTGCTGAACTTGGCTTACGTCAAGCGGTATGGGTTGGATATTGGCACAGTGACAATTTCCTTTGAGAAGCTATAGGTGGCGGGCAGTGCCCGCGAAGAAACAATAGCTGGTTTGCGGGACAAACTGAGCTTTCGCTGCATCTGCGTCAATAACCGGTTAGGCGGACTATCCAACAAGTAGCTGTTCTGAGGGGAGGCATCGATTTCCACCAAGAGAGAATGCACCCGAGTATGATGCTGTGGCTTCAAGATATAGGCGCAACTCTCCAAGTCTGTTTTTCGATTATTAACGCATTGAAGCCGCCCATCCTCTCCAGACGATAACCGGCTGCTTCTGCTGATATTCGGAACCGAGCTAGAATCTCAGCAACGCCGAGCTCAAAATAGCGAATTTGGAATGAAGCAACGGTGCCATTTTTCAAGCTAATCGTCATTCCGTCGTTGTTGCGTGCCGCTTTGATAATCTCTACTTTTTTGATGTTTGACCAACTCAAGTTATGTTCTTCATCTTGACGAAGGAACGCTCGAATACGAATAGTTAAGCCGCCTTCTCGAAAATATATCTCGCCACCAACGCGTTGCGGAGTGATGACAAGATGTAATCCTGCAACAAGGGACAAGAAGGCAATAACGGAAAGCCAATTGAACAGGGAGGGCCAGTCAATAACGCTTGCGACTCCGTCATAATATATCGCGAAACCGACAGGCCAGCCTACGAAGGCGGTCACGGCAAGCAGGCATATACCTAAAATCTTATTGATCCACCATGCGGGCCCAATATCTTCAGGCATCAGATTTTATTACTGTATGGTCCATTCCGGAACTCTCACACAAAAGGCACAAGGTGAGCCACAACTCGTTTGAAGAAATGTTCATTTTACAGATCGTATAGCGGCCATTGGAGCGTCGTACAGCATTGGTTGCTCTGGGCTCAAAGCATGCGTAATTGGGCTGCCTCTGTTGTGAGGTCGAGCTCCCGATAAGATCACAGGATGACTGTGAACAAGGGAGATAGATGATTGAGGTGCCCCTAGTTTCCTAGACACCTGCCTCGTTTATTTTCTGCTGTCTTTC
>CBDTVH010000137.1:0-6031 GCA_965363665.1 uncultured Yoonia sp.
GCTTTGTCGCCGCAAATCACCCTGAATCGCAGCGATTCACACTTTGTTAAGTGATTCATCGTCCATTGGACGGAGTGATTCATTGCGATTCACCTCCTCAGAACGCAAAGACCCGGCAGTTTTGCTGCCGGGTCGATGAATCAATCCGCGATTCCGGCCTTATGCGACCTGCGTTTTCCGTTCACGCCGCACATAACGAGTCGCGATCAGCCCGATAATCACCAAAAGGTAGATGATCGGCTCCAGCTGAAAGCCTTTCACAAGCCATAGATAATGTATCGCGCCCAGAATCGCCGCGGGATAGGTCAGCTTGTGCAGCTTGCGCCACGCCGCCGCCCCCATCTTGCGAACCGCCAGGTTATTGGACGTCACCGCCAGCGGGATCAGCATCAGGAACGCCAGCATCCCCACGGTTACGTATGGCCGCTTCACCACTTCTTCCCATACCCGGCTGAGACTCTGCACATCAAGGATTGCGAAGACGAGGAAATGCGCGAGCACGAAGAAGAAAGTCGTGACACCAACGGCCCGGCGAAACTTGAGCAGGTTGACCCCCGACCACTTGCGCAGCGGCGTCACCATCAGACCAACCACCAACAGGATCAGCGCAACCTCACCATAGGCGCGTTCAAGCACATTGATAGGTTCGACCAGATACGGACCAATCTGATTAAGCGCGCGCCAAAACTCCCAAACGGCATAAATCGCACCCACTATATATATAGTCCACGCCGGGACCCGGCGCAGCGCGCCATTTATCTTGCCAGAGATATCCATCTAACAGCATCCACTTCCAGCCTGGATTGGAGGGCACGGCACTGTGCCATAAGAACAGTACACACAGCAGTCCCCCTTCTTGGGGCGCAGCACGGATCCGCACCCGCTACATTCATAAAACCACTGGCAGGCATCCGTCGGCATCTCTTCCGACTTCGACGCACCGCAATCCGGGCACGTGATTACAGAGGTCAGCTCGATCTGCGCATCAGCCATAGGCCTGCTCCCATCATGACAAGCGACGCGCCGCCAAATGGCAGCAGAATCGCATCGCGGTAAAGAACGTCGATCAAACCGGCAGCCCCAACGGCTGTCAGGACGACGGGAAGGACCGGCGTAAAGCAGCGCAGGATGCCCACTAGCGCACCCGCACCCCCGAACCACGCCATCAATCGCGCCATCAGATGTCCACGCTCAAATCCTGGCCCGCATAAAGAGGTGCGACTTCCGGATAGCCGTTGAACATCAAAGTGTCCTGGCGCGACGCAAACAGGCCGCCACCAATGCGGCGCTCGGTCGCCTGGCTCCAACGTGGGTGATCAACGTTCGGGTTCACATTACTATAGAACCCATATTCGCGCGCGTTCGCTTTATTCCAGCTGGTCGGCGGCTCACGGTCTGTCAGGGTGATACGAACGATCGACTTGATCGACTTGAAGCCATATTTCCACGGCACGACCAGACGAATGGGCGCACCGTTCTGATTATAGATCGGTTCGTCATAGATACCGGTCGCCATGATCGTCAGCGGGTGCATCGCTTCATCAAGGCGCAGACCTTCGACATAAGGGAAATCCAGAACACGGCGCTGCACGCCAATCATGTTCTCTGGCTGCACGACAGTTTCAAAGGCGACATAACGGGCATCGGACTGCACACCTACCTTATTGAGGATATCGGCCAACTCGATACCGTTCCACGGGATCACCATTGACCAGGCCTCCACACAGCGGAAGCGGTAGATGCGGTCTTCGACCGATAGACCGGCCAACAAATCATCCAGCGCGTATGTGCCCGGGTTGTCGACCATGCCGTCAACCTTGATCGACCAGGGTGAGGTTTCCAGCTTGTGCGCGTTGGCGGCCGGATCACCTTTGCCGGTGCCGAACTCATAGTAGTTATTGTAGCTGGTAATCTCTTCCAAAGTATTGAGCTCCAGATCGCCCTGGGCGGATGCGCCACCAGCCAGACCGATCGCGCCAAGGCCCATCGTTCCCGCCAAAATCTGGCGGCGGTTGAGGTAAGCTGCCTTGGGCGTGATGTCGGCCTTGGTCAGTTTGTTGGTCCAGCGATATGCCATTGGGCTCTCCGTTCATTTCTCTTCGCAACTTCATATAGGGGATAACGTTTGAAAGATGTCTCACGTTGCCGCCAGATCAGTGAAATGTTTGAGAGAATCCACGTATTTAGTTCACAAGAATTCACGTAGCTGTGACTGGAAACGCGAAATCTGCGGGGCTTAGGCGGTATTTAGTTTGCGTCAAGCGACATAGGCAAGAATCCCCCGTGATCCACCCCGTTCAGCTTACGTAAAAAGAGAGATGCCAACGAAAGGCATTCCTTGAAAACTGGGAGACTAACTATGCTACGCAGAACTTTTATCGCACTGACAACAACAGCCGCTTTCGCAACATCGGCTTTTGCTGATGGTCATTCGAAAGACATCGTCGACACCGCCGTTGAAGCCGGAAACTTCACAACGCTGGTTGCCGCCGTTGAGGCCGCCGGTCTGGTCGAGACACTGAAAGGCGAAGGCCCGTTCACCGTGTTCGCACCAACGGACGAAGCTTTCGCAGCACTGCCAGACGGCACGGTTGAGGGCCTGCTGGAAGATCCAGAAGCTCTGGCTGCCATCCTGACCTACCACGTTGTGCCAGGAAAAGTGATGTCCACTGACCTGTCCGACAACATGATGGCAACAACCGTAAACGGTGCCGACGTGACAATCATGACCGAAGGTGGCGTGACCGTTGACGGTGCAAACGTTGTTACACCTGACATCGAAGCATCCAACGGCGTGATCCACGTGATCGACGCTGTTATCCTGCCTGCAAGCTAAACGCCTGCATCAGGTTTGATGGGGAAGCCCCGGCCATTCGGTCGGGGCTTTTTCATTTATCGCGCAACATACCGATCCCGCCGGTGATTGATCGCGATGATCAGGTTGATGACGACCGCGCCCAATAGAGAATAAAGCACCAACAGCGGGTCGAACAAAAAGAATGCCACCCCAAAGAGGCAAAAATCAAAGATCAACTGGACCCACCCAGCCCGAAACCCGGTCGTGTCCTGAATCAGCAACGCGACAACCCCCAAACCGCCCAATGACCCGTTGTGCCGAAACAGCACCAACAGGGCCACACCGGTCAGTGCACCGAATGTGATCGCACCCAGCAACGGGTCAAGCCGCGTGAACACCATGCCCAGCGGGATAATTTCGGTCAGGATCGACAGCAGTGTAACCGAAATCAGTGACTTGATGGTGAACGACCGTCCCAGCCGCCGCCATGCCAGCACATAGAAGGGCAGGTTCACCAGAAAAAACACAACACCAAACGAATATCCACTCAGATACGAGATGATCACAGCGATCCCTGCCGTCTGCCCCGTAATCAGACCCACCGTCGTCAACATATGCAATCCCACCCCGGCAAGGAAAACGCCAAGCGAGATGCCCTGGATGTCGTCAATAAGTGAATGTGTGGATTCGGATGCGTGCCCTATCATGGCTTCGTTATAGGACAGCCACGCTGACCTACAAGAACAGATCGCCGTCCGTTCACGCCGGGGCCAATCCGCCGAACGGAACGCCCGACAGATCCGCCATGTCACGCTTCCATGTGGTCAGGTCATTCGCGTTGAATTTGGACAGGTGATCGTGCCCGCAAGCGCGCGCCATGACCTGCATCAGCTCCACGCTCGCCGCAAAGAAATTTGCCAGTTGCTTGGCAGAGCTTTCGACAATCACCCGACTGGCCAGCTCGGGCCGCTGCGACGCGATCCCGACAGGGCAGTTGTTCGTGTGACAGGCGCGCATCGCGATGCAGCCAATCGCCTGCATCGCGGCATTCGACACAGCAATTGCGTCCGCGCCCAGCGCCAAAGCTTTGATGAAATCCGCCGGTTTGCGCAAACCACCCGTAATGACCAGCGACACATCCTGCCGTCCCAGCGTATCCAGATGCCGCCGCGCCCGTGCGAGGGCCGGGATCGTCGGAACAGAGATATTGTCGCGAAAGATAATCGGGGCCGCGCCAGTGCCGCCGCCGCGCCCGTCGAGGATCACGTAATCGACGCCGACAGCCAGGGCTGCATCAATGTCTTTCTCAATATGCTGTGCCGAAAGTTTGTAACCGATCGGGATACCGCCCGTGCGATTGCGCACCTCATCGGCGAACGCCTTGATCTCCTCCGGCTTGGTCCATTCAGGGAACCGCGGCGGCGAGATCGCATCCTGCCCTTCTTTCAGCCCGCGCACTTCGGCGATCTTGCCGTTTACCTTATGCCCGGGCAAATGCCCGCCCGTCCCTGTCTTGGCCCCCTGCCCGCCTTTGAAATGAAAGGCCTGCACCTTATCCAGTTTCTCCCACGCGAAACCAAAGCGACCGGAGGCAAGTTCATAGAAATAACGGCTGTTGGCCTCCGGTTCCTCAGGCAGCATCCCACCTTCGCCGGAACAGATGCCGGTGCCTGCCATTTCGGCCCCCATCGCCAGTGCGACCTTCGCAGGCTCAGACAGCGCGCCAAACGACATATCCGATACAAAGAGAGGTATTTTCAGGTGCAATGGTTTCTGGGCGTTCGGGCCGATCACCACGTCTGTTCCGACAGGCTCATCATCCAGCAACGGCGCTTTGTGCAGTTGTGCTGTCAGCAGTTGAATATCGTCCCAGTCCGGCAACTCGGAACGCGCCACACCCATCGCATCGACTTTGCCGTGATGCCCCGTCTTGGACAGCCCGTCGCGCGCATATTGCTGGATCAGTTTGGTGTATGGCTCTTCAGCCGCACCGCCTGAGTGATCGGCGTAAAGGCCCATATAGGCATCACGATTATACGGCTGCGGATTGTCCTCGGCCCAGGCCGCGATTTCATCGGCGTCGACAAGGATATCATCGCCCTCAACCCATGATTTGAACTTCGGCAAAACCTCTTCATTGTTGTAAGCCGACACCCCGGTATCCAGCCGGTAGTCCCAATTATGCACCCCGCATATCAGGTCCTTACCGCGCACGAAGCCATCAGACATAAGTGCGCCACGGTGCAGGCAGCGCCCATAGAAAACCGAGATTTCATCATCAAAACGCACAACGACCAGATCAACTTCGCCGACCAGCGCGTATTGGGGATTGCGGTCAGGTAACTGGCTGAGGCTGGCAACTTTGGATGTGTTCATCTGGGACCCTTTTCAATGCTTTGTCAGAGCAAAGCACAAAAAAGCCTCATGCGAATAGTCCGCAGTTTTGCACATGAGAGTCTGAAAAGTTGCGTCCAACCTTGTTAGACCAATCTCTCAAGACGCCCTTTGCGTTTCTGGATGTTTTTGTAATCCCACTGGATGTCCTTTGCTTTGGACAACCATCGCGTCAGGTCAGCGACGTCTATTTGGCTGGCGTCGGTGTAACGGATGGACGCGTCCTTAAACTTACCCGTCCCGGGTTTGAGTTCGGGTTCATCGAAAGCAGCGCCGCTCCAGAACATAAGACGAATGCAGCCTTTCAAGTTGCCGTAGCCCACGATCGGGTTCCCATCCAGAAACCAAACAGGATGACGGTGCCATATCTTGCTTGTGGCGTTTGGCAGATTTTCATCAATCACGGGCCGCAGCGCATCGCAAATCGCTCTGATTTCCGGCGTTTGATTATCATGAAACTGGCGAATAGAGGTCGGCGTCATTTTGAAAACCTAGCACAAAACTCGCAGGCTTCATAGCAACCCGCATTCGCAGTTTTGGCTTTGCGCACAATAAAAAGGGCGCCCGAAGGCGCCCTGATCTTAGTTAATGAACCACCGCATCTTGTGGCGGTTGCCGATTACTCGATGACACCCGGTCACCGACCAGCAGCCCATCGACCCCGGCGCTCACTTTGATCGTGTCGCCGTCCATCACGTCACCCGCAAGGATCATCTCGGCCAGCTGATCCTGCAACGCGCGTTGGATCACCCGCTTGAGCGGACGCGCACCGAACACCGGATCATAGCCTTCGTCGGCCAGCCATTTCAGTGCCGCCTCATCCAGATCAAGGTGGATGTT
>CBDTVH010000138.1:0-6014 GCA_965363665.1 uncultured Yoonia sp.
ATCCGCGGCATTGCTGCCTTTGACGGACCCGCCATAAAGCAATGAAAACTCTGCACCGTCGTCAAAACGTTCCTGCAACCGCGCGCGAATGTGTGCGTGGACTTCGGCAATCTGCGCAGTGGTCGGGACTTTGCCGGTGCCTATGGCCCAGACGGGTTCATACGCAATGACGGTATTTTGTGCATCTGCGGTGTCAGGCACAGACCCCGCCAATTGCGCGTCGATCACCGCAAGCGTGGTACCGCTGTCGCGTTGGTCCAACGTTTCGCCAATGCAGATCACTGCGATGAGACCTGCATCATATGCCGCCTGCGATTTCGCGGCGACCAGTTCATCGGTTTCGCCATGGTCCGTGCGGCGCTCTGAGTGGCCAACCAGCACATAACTTGCACCGACATCCGCCAGCATTTCCGCGCTGATGTCACCGGTATGCGCGCCGGCCTCAGCGGTATGGCAATCCTGACCACCGATATCGAATGGCGTGTCTTCACATGCGCTGATCAGCGTAAAGGGTGGGCAAATCAGGATTGCGATATCTGCATCGCCATGCTTGTCCTCCAACGCCTTCAATTCGCGCAGGTTGCTTTGCAGCCCGTTCATCTTCCAGTTTCCGGCGGCGATCTTGCGGGGCATGACAGGTCCTTAGGTGAGTGAAGCAATAGTCCGTCGCGCCAGTGTGCAGGCCTCTCCGGGATCGTCAAGGGCTGCATCGGGAATAGACCAATAGGGCATGTTGTGAAACTGAACGGCGCCGCTGTTGGCAAGCTCAGAGGCCACTTCGCCTTTCGCTTTGAGATAGATCTGGCCGTCGCTGCTCATCAACGCAAAGACGTCGCCATCCAGATAAAGGCACATCCCGCCGAACATCTTGCGGGTGGTTACATTGCCGAGGTCAGAGAAAAGATCGGTCGCGAACGCAATATCCGCGTCCGCAAGGGCCATCAGTTTGCATTAATTTTTTCGTCGAACTTGATCGACTCGCCGCAACCGCAGGCGTCAACCACATTCGGGTTGCGGAACTTGAAACCGGATTCGAGCAGTGAGACTTCATAGTCAATCTCGGTGCCGAAAAGGAACATCTGCGCCATCGGCGCGATCATCACGCGGGCACCGTCCTGTTCGACGACTTCGTCGAGGGGATCAACCTCGGTGACATAGTCCATGGTATATTCCATGCCTGCGCAGCCGCCTTTCTTGACGCCGATGCGCAAGCCCTGATGGCCGTCTTTTTGCATCAGCTTGGCGATTTGCGCTGCTGCCTTGTCAGTGATGCTGACCGCTTGTTTGCCTGGGATACCGAACATGGACGTTCTCCTTTGCGTTATATGTAGGTCAGTTGGCGGGTGCACTCAAGACGGGGTCGGGTCCATGCCGTAGAATGTGATGAGTGATAGTGTCGCAAAGCTGATCAACAAGCCCCACCCGAAAGAGGCCAGCGTGCCTATGATAACATATTCGCCCGCTTTCTGATCTTTTGACGCGGTATCAAAGCGTAGCACCGATTTGGCCGCGATCAGAAAACCGATCCCCCCGGGTTGCCCGGCCAAGACCATAAGAAAGATCAACGCGCGTTCCAGAAGGCCGATCATGCGCCCCGCCTCTGGCAGGCCCTGTTGCGGCATCATGCTGAAATCTTTCATCAGCAGGCCGATGGCGGGGCCCCCCGCATAGACACACAGGATCAGGCCGGCGATGATGGTCAGAATGTATTGCACAAAAGGCGTGGCTTCAGGCCAAAGCGTGCCCAGCGCAGGCCAAAACCACAGAACCCCGATGATCGTGGCCAAATGGGCAAGCTGGTCGCTGACGTAGGCCCAAAGGGTGTCGGGCCCAAGATGTGTTTTGATCAGATCAATGCCCAGATGCAGGACTGCGATGGTGAGAGCGGGTAGAACTTCGCCCCGTAGGGCCAGGAGGGTCAGCAGGAAAACCACCCCGATATGGGCTGCCATCGCGATAGGTTTTTTCTTGTTGGCTATGATCCAGCTATTTTGCAGCGGATAATCAGCCAGCAGATGTGCCACAAGAAGGGCAAGGGCGGTAGTCAGCATTCACGAACGCCTAATTGGATGCAAAGATGTGGTTGCGCATAGCGTAGAACGCATTGTCGAAATAGGATAGGCCCGCGCCCGAAAGGCGGCTTTGCACCGCTTGTCGTGTGACCCCCAACTTTTCGGCGATGTCTTCATGGCGGCTCAAACGGCCTTCCAGATGGATCGCGACTGCCTCGGCCTGTGTCGCGGTCCAGCCTGCCGCGATGCATTCGGCAAGGTCCACGATCGCAACCTGTTCCGTCCCGATCCCATTACCGGCAAGTGTCATCATCCGGCTGCGCCCCATATCGCCAAGCTGATCACCCGAGATGAAAAACGCAGGCCCGGTCGCATCCGAAAGATCACGGGTGCCCAGCGTTTCGACAGGGCCGACACCAATCGACATGCGTGTCGTAATGTGGGTTTGCCCTGCTTTCAGGCGGGCCAGAATATAAAGCGATGCATCCAGCAAAAGCCCCGGTTTGGTCAGGACAACCTGCCAACCATCACCACGGTATCGCGTAAACCGCAATTCAACGTCCCAGGCCGCACCGAATGATGCAGCGGCATCGCGCAATATATCGAATGTCTGATCGACAGCCGCCGTGCCAGCAGCCCTGGATTTGATCAGATCACCGGTGATGACAGCTTGCGGATTTGTATCAGTCATAAGCAATGAATAACTTTTGCTTTGATGTATAGCAAGTTAATTTATTTGCTTTGTATGGGTGAAAGACAATAGTCTTGCACTGCGCGTTACCCTTAAAGGGTCAGACGGCCACCCCGATTTTCATATGCTGCAAGATGTCTCGATCCGCAGCTTGCCCCAGACTACATAAAGCCCAGCTCAAGCCGCGCTTCGTCGGACATCATGTCCATGCCCCATTGGGGCTCAAATGTCATTTCAACGTCGACCTGCTTGACGCCGGGCAGGGGCTCAATCGCGTCAGCGACCCAGCCGGGCATCTCACCGGCAACAGGGCAACCCGGAGCCGTGAGCGTCATGATCACGTTCACCGCGTTATCTTCTTTGATATCAATGGTGTAAATCAGGCCCAGATCGTAGATATTGACCGGGATTTCAGGATCATAGACCGACTGGCAAGCCTTGACGACATCGTCGTACAAAGGATGATCCGTCGTCGACGGCGCAATCAGTGGCGCGCCTTCAAGCTGAGCATTGCTGTCTGTCATGGCATCGGTTCCCGCTATTCCTGAGCAAACATATAGGGATTGGCCGCAGAGGCGTAAAGGGGGTGTCGCGTCGCATCGGATCAGCACTGCCAAAAATGTCTGGCGCCGGTGCCGGGTTCGCAAGTGACCTCTATGCACTTGGCAAACCGCGCCATATCGGGGAAGAGGGGCCATGACCAAACGCTTTTCATTCGCTCTCAATGCCACCGATGGCAAGGCCCGCACCGGTGTCATCTCAACCCCGCGCGGGGACATTCGCACGCCCGCCTTCATGCCGGTCGGTACGGCTGCCACCGTCAAGGCGATGATGCCCGAAAGTGTGGCTGCCACCGGTGCCGATATCCTGCTGGGCAACACATATCACCTCATGCTGCGCCCGACGGCCGAACGCATCGACCGCTTGGGTGGGCTGCACAAATTCATGAATTGGGACAAGCCGATCCTGACCGACAGTGGCGGCTTTCAGGTGATGAGCCTGGCGGAATTGCGCAAGATGACCGAAAAGGGCGTGACCTTCAAAAGCCATATTGACGGCTCAAGGCATGAATTGACGCCCGAGCGGTCGATGGAAATCCAAAAGCTGCTGGGGTCTGACATCGTGATGTGTTTTGACGAATGCCCGGCTTTGCCGGCAGACCGCAAACGGATCGCCGAAAGCATGGAACTGTCGATGCGCTGGGCACAGCGGTCGCGTGATGCTTTCGGTGACCGGCCCGGTCATGCGCTGTTCGGCATTCAGCAGGGCGGTTTGGAAGAAGACCTGCGCGCCCAAAGCGCCGAGGCGCTCAGGGCGGTTGAATTTGATGGCTATGCAGTCGGGGGCCTTGCGGTTGGTGAAGGGCAGGAGGCCATGTTTGGCGTGCTGGATTTCGCGCCCGATCAGCTGCCCGTGGACAAACCCCGCTATCTGATGGGCGTGGGCAAGCCCGACGATATCGTGGGGGCGGTCAAGCGCGGGATCGACATGATGGACTGCGTCCTACCCAGCCGATCGGGGCGTACGGGCCAAGTGTTCACGCGGCGCGGCGTCATAAATATCAAGAACGCGCGCCATGCCGATGATCCCCGTCCGTTGGACGAGGCATGCACATGCCCGGCATGCACCGGTTATTCGCGCGCCTATTTGCACCACGTGTTCCGCGCACATGAGATGATTTCCGGTATGCTGCTGACGTGGCATAACCTGCATTACTTTCAGGAAATCATGCAGGGCATGCGCGACGCAATTGCCGCAGGGCGATTTGCCGATTGGGAAGCAGAGTTTCATGCAGGTCGTGCACAGGGCGATATCGAACCGGTGTCATGATCCGGGTTCCATAGGGGCGCTTTCAAGGCAAATTCAATCGAACAAAGAGAACCAAGGCACGACCCAGTTTTCATATTTTGTACACCTTTTCGTCGCTTCGCGCCTTGCGACTCTGCTGCACGACAGGCAGTCTGTATCAAATGGATGAATATGTTTGGTTGAAACCCATTCCGCCTCACCCCACATATTGATCCCGAGAGGAGATGCTCCATGTTGCCGCAAAGCGGGACAGGCGCGTCTTGCCAAAAAAGGAAAAGAGCATGCAAGAACCGTTGAGTTCATCCTATCCCGTCCTGCCGCTGCGCGACATCGTGGTGTTCCCACACATGATCGTGCCGCTGTTTGTGGGCCGTGATAAGTCTGTCCGCGCCCTCGAAGAGGTGATGCAGGACGACAAGCAGATTTTGCTGTCCAGTCAGGTCGATCCCGGTGAGGACGACCCCAAAGAGGACGGTATCTACAAGACAGGCGTGCTGGCCAATGTGCTGCAACTCCTGAAGCTGCCCGATGGCACCGTCAAGGTGCTGGTCGAAGGCCGTGCGCGTGTGAAGATCACTGGCTTTATCGAAAATGACAGCTTCTTTGAAGCATCATGCGAATATCTGACCGAAACCGAAGGCGACCCTGCCGAGGTCGAGGCGCTGGTGCGCAACGTGTCGGCTGAGTTTGAGCGGTACGCCAAGGTCAAGAAAAACATCCCCGAAGAGGCGATGGCCGCCGTCGGTGACGCGACCGAGCCTGCAAAACTGGCTGATCTTGTTGCCGGGCATCTGGGCATTGAAGTGGACCAGAAGCAGGGACTTTTGGAAACGCTTTCGGTATCCGAGCGTCTGGAAAAGGTCTTTGGCATGATGCAGGGCGAAATGTCCGTCCTGCAGGTCGAGAAAAAGATCAAGACCCGCGTGAAATCCCAGATGGAGCGGACCCAGCGTGAATACTATCTGAATGAGCAGATGAAGGCCATTCAGAAGGAACTTGGCGATGGCGAAGAAGGCCAGAACGAGGTTGAAGAGCTTGAGGCGAAGATCGCCGAAACCAAGCTGTCCAAAGAGGCCCGCGAGAAGGTGGATGCAGAGCTGAAGAAGCTCAAGAACATGTCACCAATGTCTGCCGAAGCCACGGTTGTGCGCAACTATCTGGATTGGATCCTTGGCGTGCCTTGGGGCACCAAGTCGCGGACCAAGAAGGACCTCAACCGTGCGCAGGCTATTCTGGACGCCGATCACTTTGGTCTGGAAAAGGTCAAGGAGCGGATCGTCGAGTACCTTGCCGTGCAGCAGCGCTCGAAGAAGCTTAAGGGCCCGATCATGTGCCTTGTGGGCCCTCCGGGTGTGGGTAAAACCAGCTTGGGTAAATCCGTCGCCAAAGCCACGGGGCGCGAATTCATTCGCATCTCATTGGGTGGTGTGCGTGACGAATCCGAGATCCGCGGCCACCGCCGGACCTATATCGGGTCAATGCCCGGCAAGATCATTCAGGCG
>CBDTVH010000139.1:0-6007 GCA_965363665.1 uncultured Yoonia sp.
AAGGCACGAAAGGCAGCGCCATGACGGAATACAGGGTCGGCGCGATAATGCGCAACTGCTCAATCGCTTGGCGGTAATCATCGGGCACTTCGACCGGCGGTGGGGCGGGGGCTGCGGCTTCCAACGCCTCTTGGGCCGGGCGGTTCAGGCGCATTTCTTCGCTTGCTTCCAGACGCGCCTGCAACGGCACATCGGGATAACCCGGTGCCCCAAGTGACAGATAGGTGCCAAAACCAAGCGCCAGCATCACCACGACAATCGCCGCGGCCAACCAGCGCGCCGGGGCGGTTCCCCCGACCGGTGCAGTTGCCGCCCTGTTGGCGGCCAACAGACGGCGGGCCACCTCTGTGCGCGCACGTTCCGCTTCATCAGGGGCCAGCAAATCGCGTTCCAGATCGCGGTCAATCTCGGACAACTGTGCGCGATAGACGGCGATATCGGGATTGTCGTCACCGATATCCTTGGGGCGCAACAAAGGTGTCACCATCAATGCGGTCACCGCGAGCGTCATAACAGCGCAAACAAGCCAGAAAATCATCAGGTTCAGGTCCTTTATTTGCTGCTGACATAAACACCCCGCCGCCCTATGAAAAGGGCTTGCGACCACGTGACAATTCACGACAGCGCCAGCATGTCGTAAACAGCAATCCAGACGCCGCTGAGAGTATCCTCTTGGACGCAGCGAGGGTCCAGATAAGATGCCAAGGCGACACCCGCCCGCCACAAGGATTCTAAAGCCCGATGAAACGCTATTCCGCCTTCGCCATTGCCAAAGAAGCCATGCGCCAACACACCGGTTGGGACCGGGCGTGGGCCAAGCGTGAGCCCAAGAAAAAGTACGATGTGATCATCGTGGGCGCAGGCGGGCACGGGCTGGCGACGGCGTATTTTCTGGGCAAGAACTTCGGGATCACCAATGTGGCGATCCTTGAAAAAGGCTGGTTGGGTGGCGGCAACACCGGACGCAACACCACGATCATTCGTTCAAACTATCTGCAGGATCCGTCGGCGGCGATCTATGAAAAGTCACGCTCGCTTTATGAAACAATGAGCCAGGACCTGAACTACAACGTCATGTTCAGCCCGCGTGGCGTGATCATGCTGGCGCAAACCCAACATGAGGTGCGGGGTTACAAGCGGACGGCCCATGCCAATGCCCTGCAGGGCGTGACAACAGAATGGATTGAACCTGACCGGGTGAAGGAACTTTGTCCGATCATGAACATCGACGGGCCACGTTATCCGGTGCTCGGTGGCCTCTGGCAGGCGCGTGGCGGCACGGCGCGGCACGATGCGGTGGCCTGGGGATATGCGCGGGCTTGTTCGGACATGGGTATGGATGTGATCCAGCAATGTGAAGTGCAGGGAGTGCGTCAAAGAGACGGCAAAGTCGTTGGCGTCGATACCTCAAAAGGGCCGATTGATTGCGACAAGCTGGGCGTGGTCGTCGCCGGACACTCCGGTGTGCTGGCGCAGATGGCCGGGTTCCGGTTGCCCATCGAAAGCGTGGCGTTGCAGGCGCTGGTTTCAGAACCGATCAAACCGTGCATGGATATCGTCGTGATGGCGAACACGGTTCACGGCTATATGAGCCAATCCGACAAGGGCGAGATGGTGATCGGCGGCGGCACCGACGGCTACAACAACTACACCCAGCGCGGGTCGTTCCACCATATCGAGGAGACGGTGCGCGCGCTGGTCGAAACCTTCCCGATGATCGCGCGGCTGAAAATGCTGCGGCAGTGGGGCGGGATCGTCGATGTGACCGGTGACCGTTCACCCATCCTGTCGAAAACCCCGGTCGAAGGCGTGTTCGTCAATTGCGGCTGGGGCACCGGCGGCTTCAAGGCGATCCCGGGGTCAGGCTGGGCCATGGCCGAGCTGATGGCGAAAGGGCAGTCGCCACTGACCGACGAATTCAGCATGTTCCGCTTCCGTGAAGGCAAGTTCATTGATGAAAGCGTGGCAGCAGGGGTCGCGCACTGATGCTACTCCAACCAGTCCTCGTCATCGTCGGACAATCCGCCGCGCACGCGGTCGATGACCATAAATATAATGGCCGTCGAGAGGATTCCCCCTATGACAATAAGCAAAAGTTCCATGTTGGCTTGCTAGCATCGGGCGCTGAAAAAGCGACCCCGGCAACGGTTGGCCGACGCATATCGGCGGAAATGGCTACTGATTGCTCAAATCAGTCGGGGATTTCCGCTTATGTTTCTTTTTCCAATGGGGCTGCGATGGTGGTGGCGTCTCAAAAGGAGGACGCAACATGGATGAATTCAGCCACACCAAGTCCAACACCTCAAGTTCAAGCGGAATCGGCTTCCTGGTGGCAGCCGGTATTGTCGTTCTGGTCCTGCTTTATGCGCTATTCGCAGGCGGCGGCGCGACACCCGTTGATCCGGCAACAGTCGGTACGACTGACCAAGGCGCTCCGGTGCTTGAAGAAACCACTCCCACTCAGCCGGTCGCCCCAACTGTGGGCGAATAAGGCCAAATCCACTCACACAAGAACGGCCGAAGGCGGGTGCAGCGATGCATCCGCCTTTGGTGTGTCGATGACAGCTGTACGTACAGGATCTGTACGGCATCTGTACGCTTTGCATACATCCAGAATCGAAGGTGCCCCATGCTGATCCTGCATTGCCCGTACTGCGGCGTCGAGACGGACGAAACCGATCTGCACGCAGGCGGCCAGGCGCACCTGAAACGCGAAGGGCCGGGGTCGTCCGACGATGATTTCGAGGATTACCTGTTCATGCGCGAAAACCCCAAAGGCGTGCATTTCGAACGCTGGCGTCACGTTTACGGCTGCGGCAAGTGGTTCCTTGCGGCCCGTTGCACCAACACGCTAGAGGTCTTTGGCACCTATTCCGCCCAAACGCTGGAGCCACCGCAAGAGATCAAGGATAAGATATCGGCCAAGCGCCCCGGCTGGTCATGGAGGAATGTCCAATGAGCACCCGTCTGGCCAATCAGGGCCGCCTGATCAACAAAGACAAGGCCGTCTCTTTTACCTTTAACGGCAAGCACTTGCGCGGATATGAGGGTGATACGCTCGCCTCTGCTTTGCTGGCCAACGACCAGATGCTTGTGGGCCGTTCGTTCAAATACCACCGCCCGCGTGGCGTCGTGGCCTCCGGCGCGGAAGAACCCAATGGCCTGGTCAATCTGGGCAAGGGCGCGCAGTTCGAGCCCAACGCCCGCGTCACCACGACCGAGCTGTTTGACGGTCTGACTGCCCAATCACAAAACCACTGGCCCTCATTGGAATTCGACGTTGGGGCGATCAACACCCACCTGTCGCGGTTCCTGCCTGCGGGCTTTTACTACAAGATGTTCATGTATCCGCGGTCGTTCTGGAAACATGTCTATGAACCGATTATCCGCAAGTCGGCGGGTCTGGGCAAAGCCCCCAAGGACCGCGACCGCGATACCTACGAACATTTCAACTGCCACGTCGATGTTCTGATCGTTGGTGGCGGCATCGCAGGCCTTGCGGCTGCAAAGGCTGCCGGTGATCGCGGTGCGCGCGTGCTTTTGGTTGAGCAGACCGCCGACTGGGGTGGGCGCGCGGCTGTGGATGCGCCAACGATTGATGATATGCCAGCGCAAGAGTGGATCAAGAGCACCGTGGAAGCGCTTGAAAAAATGTCGAATGTTGATATGCGGCTGCGCTGCATGGGTGCCGGGGTCTACGACCACGGCTATGCGCTTGCCTATGAACGTCTGACCGATCACGCGCCTGATCAGGAAGGTCCGCGCCACCGGTTGTGGCGTATCAGGGCCAAGCAGATTGTGACGGCGACAGGCGCGATTGAGCGTCCCTTGTCGTTTGCGGCCAATGATTTGCCCGGTGTTCTGCTGGCCTCTGCCGTGCGTGATTACGTAGTGAATTTCGGTGTGTCCATCGGTGATCGCACAGTTGTCGTGACAAACAATGACGATGCATACCGCACCGCGATCGTGCTGAAAGAAGCAGGCCTTGATGTTCCCGTGATCGTCGACGCCCGCGTAGAGGCGGATGGCGAGCTGATCGACCGTGCCCGCGCGCTTGGCATCCGGATTGAGATGGGCAAGGGCATCGCATCGGTCAAAGGCGGCAAGCGTGTCACCGGCGTGACCCTTTGCGCGCAGGCTGGCGAAGGTGCTGTACTGGACGAGATCGCCTGTGATTGCGTCGCCATGTCCGGCGGCTGGTCGCCGGTGGTGCACCTGTGGTCGCATTGCGGCGGCAAACTGACCTGGGATTCGGCGCAGGTGATGTTCCGCCCTGATCCAGAGCGTGCACCGACGGGCGCGGATGGCGAACCCTTCGTGATCGCCGCTGGTATTGCGAACGGCCATCTTTTCACCGCAGAGGCCGTCAGTGACGGCTGGGCCGCAGGCCGTGCGGCGGCCAAAGCGGCAGGCCACACCAAAAAGGGTGCACAGGCGCCGATGGGTGAAGATGTGGTGGAAGGCCCGATCTCTCCAGTCTGGTTGATGCCGCAAGGGGCGAGCCATGCACTGCGCTCAAAGGCGTGGCTGGATTTCCAGAACGATGTGAAGGTCAGTGATGTGCAACTGGCCGCGCAAGAGGGCTTTGAGAGCGTCGAGCATACCAAGCGCTACACGACGCTGGGGATGGCTACGGACCAGGGTAAGTTAAGCAACATCAACGGCTTGGCGATCCTTTCTCAATCACTCAATGCCGACATCCCGAACGGGGGAACGACGACATTCCGTCCGCCTTATACACCGATCTCAATGGCGTCTATCGCCGGTGCCGCGCGGGATGAGCTGTTCCAACCCGTGCGTATGACCCCCATCTCGGCATGGTCGAACGCGCACGGTGCAGAGAATGAACCGGTCGGCCAATGGCGCAGGCCCTTTGCTTATGTCCGCCCCGGTGAAAGCGTGCATGACGCGGTTAACCGCGAGGTCAAGAACACGCGCGACAATCTTGGGCTGCTGGATGCCTCTACCCTTGGCAAGCTGATCGTCAAGGGGCCGGATGCGGGCAAATTCCTTGACATGATGTATACCAACATGATGTCGACGCTGCCAGTCGGCAAATGCCGCTACGGTCTGATGTGTTCGGAAAACGGCTTCCTGATGGATGATGGTGTTGTCGTACGCATGGCCGAGGACACTTGGCTCTGCCACACGACGACGGGCGGGGCCGAACATATCCACGCCCATATGGAAGACTGGCTGCAATGCGAATGGTGGGACTGGAAGGTCTATGTCGCCAATGTGACGGAACAATATGCGCAGATCGCGGTTGTCGGCCCCAATGCACGCAAACTGCTGCGCAAGCTGGGCGGGATGGATGTAAGCGCAGATGCGCTGCCGTTCATGACATGCGCCGAAGGTAAAATCGGCGATTTCGATGCGCGTGTCTTCCGTATCTCTTTCTCGGGTGAGCTGTCCTACGAAATTGCCGTCCCAGCCGGGCAGGGTGCGGCCTTCTGGGACGCGCTGATGGAGGTCGGTGAAGAGTTCGGCATCATGCCCTACGGCACTGAGACGCTGCATATTCTGCGGGCCGAGAAGGGCTTTATCATGATTGGCGATGAGACGGACGGGACGGTGATCCCACAGGATCTGAACCTGCAATGGGCGCTGTCAAAGAAGAAAGAAGACTATCTGGGCAAGCGGGCGCACACGCGCAGCCATATGGCGAGTCCTGACCGGTGGAAACTGGTTGGGCTGGAAACCGAAGATGGCTCGGTCTTGCCTGATGGGGCTTATGCCATTGCAGAGGGTGACAACGCCAACGGGCAGCGCAATACGCAAGGGCGCGTGACCTCGACCTATTATTCGGCCAATCTTGAACGCGGCATCGCGATGGGGCTGGTGCATAAGGGACCGGAACGGATGGGCGAGGTGATCGAATTCAACAAGGTAGACGGCACGACCGTCGCCGCGAAAATCGTCGATCCGGTGTTCTATGACAAAGAAGGGGAGAAGCAGAATGTCTAATGCTGTCAGTGCACTGCAAGGCAAAGTTGCCCCGGGAGAG
>CBDTVH010000140.1:0-5968 GCA_965363665.1 uncultured Yoonia sp.
CGCCGTTTGGTCCAGTTCAAACTGACCGACCCGGACCCGCTGCTCTACCACAACGAACCTGTCGTGCGTGACGGCCAGGTCGTGGGCTATCTGTCATCTGGCGGCTACGGGCACTACCTTGGGGCCGCGATTGGCATGGGCTATGTGCCCTGCAAAGGTGAAAGCGCGGCCGAGATGCTGGAGAGTACCTATCAGATTGACGTGATGGGCACGCGGGTCAAAGCGGTGGCGCAGTTGAAGCCTTTCTATGACCCCAAGAGCGAGCGTGTGAAGGTCTGATGGTGTGATGCGGCGAAGGTACGGAGTGAACCCTCTTTGACAAATGCTGCGCATCGCACGAAAGTCCGCGATGACAGGTTAAGGAGAGGCAGGCCAACCAGATGATTGTTCAAGCGTGCATTAACGGAGCCCGGCCTGAGGGCTACCACGCGTCTCTGCCTTTGACGACCGACGCGATGATAGCTGATGCTGAAGTATGCATTTCTTCTGGAGCAGGCGAACTGCATATCCACCCTCGCGACCCGGACAGAAATGAAAGCCTCGCCCATGTGGATGAGCTTGTGTGTGGCATCCGAAGCGCCTGCCCAGGCACGCTGGTTGGAGTATCAACTGGGGCATGGATCGAGAATGACATTGCTCTGACAAGGCAGCGTATCCAAGCTTGGTCTGGCCTACCAGACTACGCATCGGTCAACCTGTCGGAGACGGACGCGCCGGAGATTTTCTCGATCCTGGAAGCGAAAGGCGTTGGTATCGAAGCGGGCATCGCTACAGTTCAAGACGCAAAGCGTTTCGTGTCGCTGCCGCAACGTGACAGGGTCTTTCGCGTCCTATTTGAAATTGAAGAGCAGGACTTCGAACAGGCTGAAGCGACGCTACAAGGTATCGAGGCTGTCTTGAATGAAGCCGGGGTACAGCGCCCCATACTTCTGCATGGATTTGACTCAACGGTATGGCATTTCGTGCGCAAGGCGCGGATCAGGCGTTGGTCTACGCGCGTAGGACTTGAGGACGGGAATAATCTTGAAGATCAGTCCATCGCCGCGTCAAACGCAGAACTTGTCGCTGAGGCAGTAGCTCTCTTTCGTCGGCAGAACTTTGCATAACAGACCTTAAAGCTGTCTTAGCGAAAAGGGTGCGTCGTCCCGCACCTCAGCCATTCCCACATAGCAGACCTAGCGCTTTGTAGATCGTACCCCCCTGACAGCCTTCGCCTATTTCAGTGCCCTTGCGAGGAAAGCTTTCGTCTCGGCCCGCTGCGGCGCGTCGAACAGCGCCTGTGGCGGCCCTTCTTCGATGATCTTGCCGTCCTTGAGGAAACACACCTTGTCCGCCGCCTGACGGGCGAACCCCATTTCATGCGTGGCCAGCACCATCGTCATACCCTGCTGTTTCAGCATCAACAGCACGTCCAGCACTTCGCCCACCAGTTGTGGATCAAGTGCCGAGGTGATCTCATCAAACAGCATCACTTCGGGCTTCATCGCGAGCGCGCGGATGATCGCAACCCGCTGCTGCTGCCCGCCTGAAAGCTGGTCGGGGTATTTGTGCATCCGGTCGGCCAGCCCGAACCGTTTGAACAACTCTTCCACCTCGCCCACCACATCGGCACGCGTGCGCCCATGCACCCGGCGAGGCGCAAGCATCGCGTTCTCAAGGGCCGTCATATGCGGAAAGAGGTTGAAGCTTTGAAACACCATCCCGATGCGGGCGCGCACCTTTTGCGGGTTCAAACCCGGCACTGCGATGTCTTCGCCATCCAGAAAAATCTCGCCATCCTCGACCGCTTCCAGCAGGTTGATGCAGCGCAGCAGCGTTGATTTGCCCGCCCCTGACGCGCCGATCAGGCAGACCATCTGCCCTTCTTCGACATCCAGATCAATGCCGTCGCACACGGTGCTGTCGCCGAACCGTTTGACCACGCCGCGCAGGCTCAGTTTCGTCATTAACTGCGGTCTCGCATCTGTTTGGCCATCAGATAGTCTGCGTAGCGGGTCGCGGGGATCGTGACGATCAGAAAGATGATCGCCGCCCCCACATAGGGCGTGAAATTGGCGGTGAGGGATTTGAAAACGCCGGCCTGCCGGAAGATCTCGACCGGGCCGATAAAGCTGAGCAGGGACACGTCCTTTTGCAGCGCAATCAGCATATTCATCTGCGCGGGCACCACGTTGCGGATCGCCTGCGGCAGGACCACATCGCGCATGACCTGCCGTTCTGTCAGGCCCAGCGAGAGGGCCGCCGCCCGTTGGCTTTGGTGCACGCTGTCGATGCCAGAGCGGAAGATTTCAGCGACATAGGCCGAATAAGTGAGGATCAGCGCGAGCGACCCCCAGATGTAGGGCGAATTCCACGGGCGCGGCAGGCCAAGGCCGGGGATGCCGAAACCGATCAGATAGACGGTCAGGATCACCGGAACACCGCGAAAAACGTCTGTAAAGGTCGCGCCAAAGACGCGCAGCGGGAAAAGTGCGGGCGATTTCGCGTCACGCGCCAATGCAATCAGCAAGCCAAGGATCGCGATCGCGGGCGCGGACCACGCAAAGATCATGATGTTGATCTTGAAGGCATCCAGCAACCGCGGAAAGGTATCGGCCAGCACATCACCGTTGAAAAAGCTGCGCTGCACCTTTTCCCAGCCCGGGGCCATGGGAATAAAAATGACCAGACTTGCGACAACCACCAAGGTGCTTGTCGCGGCGACGATCAGGGATCGCCTGCGCTGTTGTGCCTCGTATCGTTCGCGGCGGGTCAGGCCCGCCGCCTTGGGTGTCGTCATGTTACTGGATCAGTGGAACACCGGTGGTGTCCTGTAGCCATGTGGCCTCAATTGCCGCCAACTCACCGCTTTCCGTCAATGCGGCCAACGCCTCGTCCACGCAGGCTTTCAGCGGGTTGCCCTCTTCCATCAACATGCCGAACTGGTCTGGGTTGTCGCTGGCGTCAGGGGCGAACTGGCCGATCACCTTGGAGCCTTCGATCATGACCGCGCTTAAAAACAACGCTGTCGGCAAATCAAACAGGGCCGCGTCGATCTGATTGGCCGACATGGCCGCGTTCACATCCGCATTGTCGCCATAAAGCAGCGGGTCTTTGGATGGCTGGATGACTTCGGTCAGTTTCGGCACCGCCGTGGTCGAACCGACAGCACCCCATTGCAGATCACGCAGCACCTCAAGCGTTGGTTCCGTCCCGGTCGCACCGGGGCTGACAAGCACAGCCATCGGGGCGGTGTAGTAAGGGGCCGAGAAATCGACAACTTCGTCGCGCGCATCGGTGATGGAATATTGCTGCATGTTCAGGTCAAAATTCTTGGCACCGGGCTGAATAGCCTCATCAAAGGATGACCGCACCCAGACCACATCTTCCGCGGCAAAGCCCATTTCACCGGCCACGGCATAGGCCACTGCCGCCTCAAACCCCTGCCCGCTTTCCGGCGCGTCATCCAGCACCCAAGGGTAATAGGCGGGGTTGCCCGTTGCGATGGTCAATTTGCCTTCGGTCAGCGTCTTGCCTGCCGCGCAATGGCCACCGGCATAGGCGGCAGTGGACGTCATGGCGAGCGCCGCTGCCACGATGGAAAGCACTTTTGTCATTTTCTGAAACCTTCTGTTGGACCCGTCGAACGGAAGGGTAGTTTCCCCTGCGGCAGGTGTCCAGCAAGAGCGTGCGCAGGCCACGCAAGGCCGTGCCGCCAGTGACTACTGATCGCCAAGCGTGGTCGGGCCCAGCGCATTCAAGCCTTTGAGGATGTCGATGGCATAGGCCAGCTGATAGTCATCCTCGCGCAGGGCCGCCGCAGCCTCTGCGCGGGCGCGATCTTCCTCGATCTGGCGGATTTCATCCTCGGACAGGCTATCGTTTTCAAGCGATCCACGCAGTCCTGCTTCGGACCGCTGCGTGCGCTCTTCGGTCTCTTCGTCATCATCTTCGCGCGGCAAGGGTTGCTCTACGATGATGTCAGGCGAAATACCGAGCGACTGGATCGACCGTCCCGATGGCGTGTAATAACGTGCCGTGGTCAGGCGCATCGCGCCGTCCTGATCCAGCGGAACCACGGTTTGCACCGATCCTTTGCCGAAAGAGTTGGTTCCGATCACAATCGCACGACGGTGATCCTGCAACGCCCCCGCAACGATCTCGGACGCGGATGCAGAGCCGCCATTGATCAGCACGACAATCGGCTTGCCCTCGGCCAGATCGCCCGGTGTTGCGTTGAAGCGATCCCCATCCGCCACCTGGCGCCCACGGGTCGATACGATTTCGCCGGCATCAAGAAACGCGTCAGCGACATAGACAGCCTGGCTCAACAATCCGCCCGGATTGTTGCGCAAATCCAGCACGATGCCGTCGATGTTTTCAAATCCGCCCGCTTCCTCGATTTGTTCCTGCATTCCGTCGCGCAGATTCGGGAAAGTCTGCTCATTAAAGGTCGTGATCCGCATGACGACGGCATTGCCTTCGGTCCGGCTGCGCACGGCTGTCAATTTGATCGTATCGCGGATGATCGAGACGTCGAACGGCTCCATCTCGCCTTCACGCACGACCGTCACGATGATCTCGGCGCCGACCGGGCCACGCATCATTGTCACGGCCTCATCCAGGGTCAGACCCAGAACGCTTTCGCCATCAACCGCCGTAATGAAATCGCCGGCCTGAATGCCAGCAGCCTCGGCCGGGGTGCCATCCATCGGTGAGACGACTTTGACCCAACCCTCTTCCTGCGTGACCTCGATACCAAGGCCGCCAAATTCACCCGATGTGCTGACACGCATGCGTTGGGCAGCCTCGGGCGACAGATAGCTGGAGTGCGGGTCAAGTGACGTCAGCATCCCGTTGATGGCCGCTTCGATCAATTCGCGGTCATCGACCTCTTCAACGTAATTCGACCGGATCCGCTCAAAAATGTCGCCGAAAAGATCAAGCTGTTCATAAACGCTCGTGTTTGATTCCGTTTCCTGCGCCAGCACCGGCCCCGCGATCTGCGTGGTTGCAACCAGCCCGAGTGCAGCGCCACCCACTGCGGCAAAAATCATCTTTTTCATCACATTTCCTTACCTACTCGAGCGCAAACCACGCATCGGGGTTTACAGCAGTTTGCCCGTCTCGCACTTCAAGATAAAGTACTTGCGACGCTTGCCCAGCCGCATCGCCGAAATTATCGGTCAAAATCCCGTCATCCAGACCGCTTGAGGCGCCCAACAGCCCAATCGGCGCGCCCGCTGGCAGCACCTGTCCCGCTTCGCCAAAGACTTCGTCAAAGCCGGCCAGAACGAACAGGATGTCAGCGGCCGGTTCCAGAATGACCACATTGCCATAATTCAAAAGCGCACCCTGAAACAGGATTGTCGCCGGTACAGGTGTGGTCACAAGCGCGCGCGGCTGTGCCGCGATACGAATACCGGCGCGACCGCTGCCATCATCCGGCAGCACGGTTCCCGCCACCGGCAGCGGCAGATCCGCCTGCGGGGTCAGCGTTTCGGTGCCTTCCGGGCGCGCTGCGGCGACTTGCGCCGCGAATTCATCCAAGGTTTCGGCGCTTGCCACCAATAGCGCCGTCTGCACCGGATCATCTTCAAAGCGGCTGGGCAGATCGGTACGCTCTGACACCGCTTGCCCCAAAGCCGCGCGCGCGGTTTGCGCGCCCTGCAACCCGTCTGTCAGCGTCTGTGCGGCCAGATCTTGCGCGCGTCTGATGTCTTGCACCTCGGCCAGCAGCGTCTTCAGTCGGGCCACCTCGGCCTCAAGCCCCGGGGTCACATCCGCCACCAGCATACCCGCCCGAACGGTTTTCAACGGTCCATCGGGATGGGCACGCAAGACCGGTTGGGGCGTTCTGCTGATCGACGACAGAACACCCAAAAGCTGGGCGAATTCCGTGGTGCGCAGTTCCAGCTCCTCCGTCAGGATGCCTTCTTGCAATGCGATTTCGCGTTGCTCCTGGCGCATCGCAGCCAAGCCCGCTTCA
>CBDTVH010000141.1:0-5962 GCA_965363665.1 uncultured Yoonia sp.
GCGAGCGTCACGCTATCGCGGCTTTGTTCCGCCACCGTCCAGACGCGGGCATGCACGCCTTCCGATCCCGAATGCAGATGGACCGCGCCATTCTCATTGCGCTCCAATTCGTACATCATGCCGTCCAGACGGACACGTGCGGTGCTGATTCGGTTCGCGATGGGCCCGACGATTGCGCCGAAATATCGCATGCCCGCTTCATAGTCGGCCAACTGGTCCGACCCAAGTAAAAGGCTGTGCGGAACGCCCGACAGTCGTAGGTCCTGAACGATGGCACCCAAGGTCAGGATGCTGACCGTTATATCACCGGCATTCAGCGTGATCTTTTCCACGTCTTCGCCAGCCTGCGTCGTTCCGAAATAGGTCATTTTAAAAGCTCCCAATGCACGCCTGCCGCCGGAACCGCCGTTCCATGCCAGTCTTGTGCATGGTTGGCGTAGTTGAAGACAAAGCGATGCGTGTCGGTGTCACGGATGCGCAACCCTTCCGGAAGGCTGTGCATTTCAAGATCAATTTCGGCGCAAGTCGTGGCGATGATCTGGTCGAAGGTCGCGTCATCCGGCCAGCCAGCGATGTAACGTAAATTCTGATTGCCCATGATCGCAGGTTGTCCATTGCAAGTCCGGGCAAGCACGTCCGCTTCGCCTTCCAGATGTTCGAACCAATGCACAAACTGCCCGCCATCGCGCAATCCAATGGCGTCATCAGGCGGCATGCTTTCGGTCAGGCTGACGCTGATGTCCAGATCGGGCAGATTTGGACCCAGCGGCGTAGGAATGCTCAACTCGTCGGTTTTCGTATCTGTGCGCGGGCCGATAAGGGCGATGCCCTTGAAGGTCGCAAGCGCCTGTCGCAAAGGGTCGGACAATGTCATGATCCCCGGGGCCATCACCAGTTTATAGGCTGACAGATCATCTGTATCGGGCGGCAGAATGTCGATGTTCAGACCGGCCCGGCGCAGCGCGCGATACGTTGCGAAAGCAAGGCGGAACATCTCAAAGTCAGCGCCTTGCGGCTGTGCGTCCCAGGCCCAGGCGCTTTCATAATCGAACACAAGGGCCGCCTGCGCGGGGGCAGTGCCCACATGCCTCAGCGTCTCGATTTCATCGGCCACTTGTCGTGCCTCTGCCAAAGCAGGTGCAGGTGCGCTGTCGGGACGCAAAAGTCCTGCGTGCATCTGCTCTTGTGCGAACGGGGCTTGCCGCCAGCGGAAATAGCATACCGTTTCTGCACCATGGGCAAATGCCTCCCACGCCCAAAGCCGGGCCATGCCGGGCAGGGGTGCTGGGTTGTAGGGCGCCCAGTTCACAGGCCCCGGTTGCTGTTCCATCACCCACATGCGGCCTTTGCCCACGGCGCGATATAAATCATGGTGGAACGCCTGCATATCCGGGTGCCCTTGGCGCAGGAAGGCGTGTTTGAAATCGGCACTGCCTTCGAGCCTGTCCGATAGGAAGCCAATCGGGTAACTATCCCAAGACGCAATATCAAGGTCCGCGCCGACCTTCCAATGATCGAAACTTGTGATGCGCCCCATATAGTTATGGATCAAAGCTGCATCAGTGTGTTTGCGCAACTCATCCACTTGCACCTTGTTGAACGCGACCACCTGATCCGAGCTATAGCGCCGAAAAGCCAGCACATGCGGGTGATTGGGTTCGGTGACGGTCAGGTTTGGCAGGTCGATCTGGTCGAAGCTGTCGTATTCCATCGACCAGAACACATTGCCCCAGGCGCGGTTCAACGCATCGGGTGACTGATAGCGTTGCGCCAGCCAGTCCTGAAACCCTTGGCGCGCGGCGTCTGAATAACTCAGCGTCGTATCATGGCAGTCGTATTCGTTGTCGATCTGCCAGGCGGCCACATGCGGATTGCGCCCATAGCGTTCGCCCATAAGCCGCGCGATCCGGCGGCATTCGTCGCGATAGCCCAGATGGCTGAAATCATAGTGGCGGCGTGACCCGAACTTGCGCGGGCGCCCTTCGGCATCAACCGGCAGCATATCGGGGTGCTTGTCGATCATCCAGCGGGGTGGCGTTGCGGTCGGCGTGCCGAGGATGATCTTCACCCCGGCAGTTCCCAGCACGTCGATGGCACGGTCAAGCCAATCCCAGGTAAATGTGCCGGGCGTTGGTTCCATCCGGCTCCATCCAAATTCGCCAATGCGTACCCATGTCAGGCCAGTGGCGACCATTTGCGCGGCGTCGTGGGCCCACTGATCCTCTGGCCAATGTTCGGGGTAATAACAGACGCCGAGCGTGCGTTTCATGGGCGGGACCTTTTGAGTTTTTTGGCCAAGATGAAGATGGAGGCTCTCTATAGAATAACGCGGTGTTCGCGCTGGCCGGTGTAGCGTGTTTGAACCGCGAAAGTCTGTCCTTGATCGGGACCATCGAGACCGACTGCCGCGCTGGTGCAGTAAAGGGTGCTTAGATCATCGCCCCCGAAGGCTGGGCAAGAGGTTTGGCGCGCTGCAAAGCTGAAACTTTCGATAAATACGCCCTTGGGGTCATAACCTGCGACACGGCCAACGCCCCATTGGGCATTCCAAAGATTTCCCGCATTATCCACCACCGCCCCATCCGGCCGGAAATCCGTGCCATGCAGGTCAATATGCAGGTCGGGTTCGCCCACTGGCCAGCCTTCGGCGTCCAATGCCACGCGCATGATCTGCTGTGTCGGTGTGTCGGTGAAATAGGCTGTCTTGCCATCCGGTGCAAAGCAGATCGCGTTGGAGATCGTGATCGGCGCGAAAAGCTGGCGCAGTTCGCCTTTGTAATAGCGGTAGATTGCACCAGCGTCATCTTCGGCCTCGATCCCCATGGTTCCGATCCAGAACCCGCCTTGCGCATCGGTCCGCCCGTCGTTGGAGCGGGTCACAGCGTTATCAGCCTCAAGCGGCATGATCACATGGTGATCACCTGTGGTGATATCAAAGTGGCGCAGGGCGTTGCTGGTGGCAATCAGCAGTGTCGTTTCCGAGGTCCATCCAGCGGCGCTGACGTAATCATCAAATTGCCAGTGCTTGCCTTTGGTGTGAAGCCGTTTGCCCAAGATATCGAACCAAAAAAGCTGCTTGCGCAGAGGATGCCACAAAGGCCCCTCACCAAGCTGGCATTGTGTTTCGTCGAAAATCATGATGCGGCGGCGTCGTAGGCCGCAACGATGTCGCGGGCGCGGGCGGCCACATCGGCGACCGACAGCCCTGGCTTGTAAAGCGCGGACCCGATGCCGAAACCATCTGCTGATGCGGCCATCCATGCGGCGAAATTATCCGCGCCAGCACCACCCACAGCATAGACTTGTGTACCCGTCGGCAGCACGGCGCGGATCGCCTTGATCCCATCTGGTCCAAGCAAGCTGGCCGGAAAGATTTTCAGCCCGTCTGCCCCCGCTTTGAGTGCCGCAAAGCATTCGGTCGGGGTCATCACGCCGGGCCAGCTTTCCATGCCCGCCGCCTTTGTGGCCACGATCACCCGCTGGTCGCAATTGGGTGAAACGATCAGCTTGCCACCGGCTTGCGACACACGGCCGACGTCATCGGTCGACAAAACCGTACCTGCCCCGATCAGCGCGTCAGCGCCATGGGCGTCGGCCATGGCCTTGATGCTGTCGAAAGGGCTGGGTGAATTCAGCGGTACCTCGATTTTCGTGATCCCGGCGTCGATCAGGGCCGCGGCCATGGGGGCCGCTTCTTCGAGTGTGACACCGCGTAGGATTGCGATCAATGGACGGGTCATCAGTTATCCTTTCAGACGCTTGTAGGCGGCGGTAAGCCCCGCCAGCGTGGTTGCTGCGGCGTTCACCTGCGTTGCCGGTGCGGACTGCGTGGCAAGAGCGGTGATATAAAGCCTGGACAGGCCGCTATCGCCGATCACCGCAATCTGCTGGCCCAGCCAATAGGGTTTTGCAGACGCCAGTTCCGCGCCGATCAAAAGGCCCGAAAGCTGCGCGCGCGCGGTATGCCCGCCCATGCCGTTCAGCAGCCCGTTGGCCCGTATTGAAAACAGGCGACTGGCCAGTCGTTCGGGCCGTGACATAGCCAGATCCAGCCCTTCGGCAAAGGCGGCATCGTCCCAACCATCTGCCGCGACAGAATGGCGCAGAACCGTGTGCGTGCCGATGGTATCGAACAGCTCGCCGGTCATGAAAGTCTGGAAACTGACGACTTCATCGGCGCTGATGTGCACCCATTTGGTATGCGTTCCCGGCAGGCAGATGACGCCGTCCCAGCCGGGGTTGCGTGCCAGAAACCCGCTGATCTGGGTTTCTTCACCGCGCATGACATCAGGTGGGTTGGTTTGTTTGATACCGGGGATTACATGCACGGTCAGGTCGGGATGCGTTGTGGGGGCTTCAACCAAGCCTTCGGGTAAGGTGCCGCAAGGGACCGTGGCGTAGGGCGCTTCGACCCAGCCTTGTCGTGACCCGACCATGCCGCAGGCGATGACAGTGGTGGGGCCCTGTATCCAGTCGGCGACCGCTTTCAGCAACGCGGGTTCGAACCCGTCGCGGGTCAGCTTGCCCATGCCCTGATCCGACGTCGCCTCGGCCAGAACCGTGCCGGACCCGGACATGGCCCAGGCGCGCATGTTGCTGGTGCCCCAGTCGACCGCAATCCAGTCTGCCTTGATCTGTGTATCCGTCATCCTGTGCCCACCACGCCTGCGTCGATTGCGATGGTCTGTCCTGTCATCATAGCCGATGCCGACGACGCCAGAAACAGCGTTCCCCCAACCATATCCGCGGGCCGCATGAAAGCTTGCAAGCATTGTTTTTCAAGAAAAGCAGCCTTCGATTCCGGTGTGGCCCACATCGCCTCTTGCTTGTCGGTCAGCACCCAGCCTGGTGCTATGGCGTTGACCCGGATGCCCTTTGGCCCCCATTCGCGCGCCAGGGCGCGTGTCATCCCCATGATCCCCGCATTTGCGGTGACATAAGGAACCAACCCCGCTGCACCCATCATGTAGGTGATCGACGAATAGTTGATAATTGATCCCTTGGATGCCATGACCTTGGCCGCTTTTTGGCAGGCAAAGAAATATGCCTTTAGGTTGACGGCTTGCTGGGCGTCCCAAATCCCTTCAGTGATTTCCATGGCGTCATGCCGCATGTCATTGGCTGCGTTGTTCACCAGCACATTAAGCGGGCCATGGGCGGCGACCGCTTGGTCGATCGCTGATTGCAGCGCTTTGGTGTCCGTGATGTCGCCTTGCAAAAAAAGGGGCGCGTGTGCGTAATGTTCCGCCATCTCTGCCACAAAACCTGAGGCATCTGATCGTCCGATGAAGGCAACCTTGGCACCTTGCGCAAGGAACCCTTCGGTCAAGGCTGCGCCAATCCCGTTGCCCCCACCGGTGATAAAGACCGATGCGCCATCAAGATCATGGAACGTTGCGTTCATAGCTTTGCGCCCTCCAACACCCACATCCGTTCCGGAAAGGACCACGGCAACGTCACGCCATGCCGCATCAGGTACGCCCCCGATAGGTCAAGCGCGCCATCCTTCAGTGCGGTCGTGCCGCGCGACAGATGATGCAGCGCGTTGCGGTTGGTCAGGTTGATCCGATAGGTCGCCGCAGGCTCCAGCCCGGTCAGGCGCAAGGGGCGGGGTGCAATCTGCGCGCTGGTTGCGGCCTTGCCTGCGAAAACGACAAAGCGGTCCTTGTCGCGGGCGAGTTGCTGTTCGGCGAGCACAGCAGGATCGGCGCTATCAAGGCGCAGGATATCGGCGGTCTGCATCCAGTTGCGGTTGTGTTTCCACCAGCTGGTCACCTCCGTCAGGACGGCGACTTCGGTGTCGTCCAATTCGCGGGGGTCCATCTCGAACCCCATATGGCGCTGGGCTGCGACCCATGCGCGGAAGGAAATATCGAGCGTGCGGCCAGAGGTGTGACAATGGCGCGGGCCGACATGGCTGCCGGTGACGGACAGCGGCAGGGACAGGGCGGCGTCATGCTGG
>CBDTVH010000142.1:0-5947 GCA_965363665.1 uncultured Yoonia sp.
AGCCTCGTCATAATCCTTGACCTGCCCGCCGATCTGGATCGACAACCGCGCGACGTCTTCAATCTCTAACGGACCGATCCCGCAGCGCCCCTCTTGCATGGCGGCAAAGGTTTCGGGAACGTTTGATCCCAGCGGATTGATGGTCCCGGCACCGGTGATGACGACGCGGTTCATCTAGGCGGCCTGTTCGGCTTTAAGCTTTTCGACCGCCGTGACGATTGCGGCAATGGATGAGATGTCGAAATCGCTGGCCTTTGGATCGTTGGCGTTGAAGGGCACGTTGATGTCAAACGCCTCTTCTATCGCAAAGATCGCTTCAACCAATCCCAGGCTGTCGATCCCGATATCCTCCAAGGTGTTGTCCATGGCAATGTCGCCGGGTTCCAGCATGGCCTGCTCGGCAATGATATTGATGACCTGATCTTTGATGCTCATCTTGTGACACTCATGTTGTTTGGCGCCGATGTAGTCACTCTGGTCGTCTTTTGAAACAGCCGATTAACGCTTGGCCAGATCACGCAGCATGCGTGGCAGGCGGCGCAGGGCTTTGTAGCCCTCGATGTGGGTCTGCATCTTGGTGGCGGGATAGCCCATCATGACGCGCCCCTTGGGCACGTTGGACAGGACCACACTGCCCCCGCCCAGCACCACATCATCGCCCACGATCAAGTTGTCCGCCACACCCGCCTTGCCGCCAACGACCACCCTGTCCCCGATCACGGTTGACCCGGCGACACCGGCTTGCGCGCACAGCAAGCAATGCTCGCCGACGATGACATTGTGTCCGACCTGCACGAGGCTGTCGATCTTGGTGCCGGCACCAATGCGGGTTGCACGGATCGTGCCGGCATCGACGCAGGAATTGGCACCAATCTCGACATCGTCACCAATGGTGACGCCACCCAGCGAATGTATCCGGTGCCAGGTGGGGTCATCAGGTATCTCAAACCCGCCCTCACCCAGCGTTTCGCGCGCCTTTTCCACGTTGGACGGTTCAGCGGTGACAAAGGAAAACCCGTCGCCGCCAATTGCCGCGTTGGGTTGCAAGATCACACGCGCACCAAGGTGCACACCACGGCGCAGGCGCACGCCCGCGTGAATTTGACAGTCTGGCCCGATCACGACGCCCTCTGCGATGCTGACCTGATCGGCAATCCAGGTGTTGTCCCCGATCACAGCATCCGGTCCGACGACGGTGAATGCCCCAATCGTCACATCTGCGCCAATCTGTGCCGCCGGATCGACGGCCGCATGGGGGCTGATCCCCGTGCGCGGCAAGGGCCTGTCCAACATCTGCGTCAGCCCGGCCATCGCAAGACGCGCGCGCGGCGCGATGATGGCCGCCTGCAGCCCAAGCGCCTGCCAATCTGCACCGGGCCAGACCACGGCTGCGCGCGCTTGCCCTTGGCTCAGCGCGTCACCGTATCCCGGTGTCATCGCAAGCGCCAGATCGTCGGGGCCAGCCGCCGCAGGCTCTGATGCGCCCTTTATCAAAAGATCAACGGCGCCAAAGGCCTCTGCCCCCAGCGCCGCTGCGATATCTTTCACCGAATGTGCCATTCTGCCCCCGGATGTCATTCCGAGGCCAGATTTACCCGCGAACGGCGCGAAGAGCCACCCCTTCACGTGCCAGTGCGTTCCAGATGCGCCCATCACGGCCGTAAACATCCCGGCGGAACTGCGCGCGGCCATCTGCCGGAACCATCGCCGTTCGGTAAACAAGGTGCACCGGAACCGGGGTGTCCAGATCAACACGACGTTCTCGTCCTGTGCGCAGATGCGCCTGGAACACCTCTTCTGGGTTGCCGACCTGTCTGGCCAACAGCGCGTAGGCAAAATCGAATGGATCAGCCAAACGCACACAGCCATGGCTATAGGCGCGCACTTCGCGGCCAAAAAGGCTTTTTGCCGGTGTGTCGTGCAGATAGATGTTGTAGCGGTTGGGGAACATGAACTTCACAAGGCCCAAGGCATTACCCTGGCTTGGGGGTTCGCGCATTGAATATGGAAAATTCGCTGCGGTATAACCGCTGAAGTCTGCGGTGCGACGGTCCACGACGCGGCCATTGCGATCAGTGATCAAGAGATTGCGAACCGCGTTGGGATTAGCCCGCAACTGCGGCAGATATTCCTTGGTGATGATCGAGCGCGGGACATACCAGCTTGGATTGATGACCATGAACTCCATGACATCCGAAAATTCAGGCGTGACGCGGTCACTTGCCCGGGCACCGACGACCGAACGGGTTGAAAAGGTCTCGACCCCGTTGTCGATGATCTTGGCGCTGAAATCGGTAATGTTGACCCAGATGTGGCGCTCGCCGCGGGGCCGGTTGATCCAGCGCTCACGCTCCATCGCAACGATGATGGATCGCAGGCGCGCGTCGGGCTGCACGTTGATTTCTTCCAATGTGCCCGGACCGGCGGTCCCGTCAATGGCCAGGCCATGGGCCTGCTGAAAACGGGTGATCGCGCCGAAAATGGCATCGTCGTAGGTCGAGGTCGCCGTGCGCGGCAGATAGCCCATGGCCATCAGGCGATTGCGCAACGCAACGACGCCAGCCCCGCTGTCGCCCCGCTCATATTTGCGACCCGGAACAGTCGGCCCCCAGCCACCCTCGCCGATCAGGCGCTCCATGCGCATCTTTTCGGCCATCAGACGCGTGTATTCGGGCGCACTTGGCGGCAAGGCGCGCATGAAAGCAGCAGGGTTTGACTGCACAAATGCGCGCATCGTCCCCAGTCTTGACCGCAACGGCACCTCACGATGGATCGCGGGATCAACACGCGCAGGCGTCAGCAGGCCGGTTTGAATGTCGCGGGCATAATCAAGAAACTGGCGGGACAGCGCGACCTCAAGCCGACCTTGTTCCTGTGGTGTCGTGGCTGCCTGCAATTGCGCAATCAATCCTTCGGCATCATAGCGATTGCCCGGCAAGCCGTGGTTCGCGGCACCGTTGAAGGCCTCGATCAACGCACTGCGGCGATTGCTGTCGTTGCGCGTGCTCCAGATGCCATCGAAGCCGCGTTCGCGGTAGAAACCCAAAAGATCAGGATCGTCCGCAGCCGCTTGTGCCACGGCCTGCCGAAACTCTGTCACCTGTGCCTGCGCTTGCGGTGCACTGAAGATGAAAACAAACGCGGCCAAGACCACCGGTAACAGGCGGGGAAAAGGGCGCAGACGAACTGGATAACCGGACATCAGTGAAGTTCCCTAAAGCTATTTGACTGACCATAAAGCAAAATACGGCGCATTGGAGGTATGCTTATCCCTACCCAAACCGGTGTCTATTGACAAAACCGCGAGGTGTTCACGCCAGCCTTGAAGTGTTGCACCGATGCAGCCTTTCGCTGTGACATAGAATCCTCAATGCAACATGTGCGCAAAATTTCGCCCATTTCCGACTTGTTAAGCAAAATCTCCTAAACAGGCCTTGGTCAAAGAATCGAAATGTGCCATAAAATCCGCACATCTGGGGAGATGTTGGCAGAAAGTCGTCTGAAGGCGGCGAAAAAATCGAGCGACGGGACAGGCGCACAACATGACAGATAAAAACTCCTCTGGGATCACCAGACGTGGACTATTGGGTGCGTTTGCCGCAACAGCCGTTGCCGCCGCACCAACTTATTCCAACGCAGCAGGTTTTCTGCGTGGTGCCGGCGACATTCGCCGGATCGCAATGCACTCGGGCCGGACAGGTGAACGTCTGGACACGATTTATTGGATCGACGGCGAATATATCGCCGAGGCAGTACGCGAAATTAACATGCACATGCGCGACTGGCGCACCGGTGAAGCCGTGCAGATGGATCTGCGCACCATCGACATCATGTCCGCGACACTGAACCTGATGGACACATCTGAACCCTACTTGCTTTTGTCCGGGTATCGGTCGCCGAAAACCAACCAGATGCTCAGTTCAACAAGCCGTGGTGTTGCACGTAATTCACTGCACATGCGCGGTCAGGCCGCTGATTTGCGTCTGACCGGTCGTTCCACGGCACAAATGGCCAGTGCGGCCCTGGCGTGCCGGGCGGGTGGTGTTGGCCGGTACAACCGGTCCAACTTCGTCCATATGGATTGCGGCCCGGTCCGCAGCTGGCGCGGCTAAGGCGCCCTTGCCCTAATCCAGAATAACCGGTGATTGCCCCGTTTGCAGATTTGCGCGGGCGGCATCTATTATGACGTCGGATAATTTTTCATACATTCCTGCATTGGCGGCTTTACGCCAGACCAACCCAATCGAGCGCATGATGGAACTGCGGCGGAACGGGCGCACGATGACATTGCTGGACCGGCTGTCGATCTCGGACCGTGCATAAAGGCGCGGCAGAAACGCCACCCCCATGCCCATCCCCACCATTTGCCGGATTGCATCCAGACTGGTGCCTTCATAATCCCGCGCGATCATACCGCCGTGCTGTTGGCAAAGTGCGGCGATTTGCGAATGCATGGCATAGTCCGGTCCCAGCGACAGTACATTCAGATCAGCCAGATCCGCCTCGGTCACTTCTGACTTGGCGGCCAAAGGATGATCATCCGGCATCGCCAATAACAAAGGTTCGCGAAACAGGCGCTGCGTCGTCAGATCAGCGCCCCCCTCCGGCAATTGGGTCAGGATGACATCAAGACTGCCCGCCAAAAGTTCGCCACGCAGATCACGCGGCGCGACCTCGCGGATATAAAGCCGCAGATCGGGGTATTTCGCGTGCAGCCGCTCGACCACGAAAGGCATCAGATATGGCCCGATGGTCTGCGTGGTCCCAAGGCGGATCGTCCCGGCCAAACCGGTTTGCCAAGACGCCGTCAGGTCGGTGATCCCCCGCGCCTCATCCACAATGCGCGCGGCGCGCGCTACGACCTCGCGCCCCTCGGGTGTGAAGGTCACCGGCCCCCTGCCGCGTTCGACCAGCCGCACACCCAGCATCGCCTCAAAGTTGCTGATTTGCAGACTAAGTGACGGCTGACTGATCCCCATCGCCTCGGCCGCCTTGCGAAAATGACGGGCCTCGGACAGGGCCACGAGGTAACGGAGTTGCCGCATACTGGGTAAATCGACCATCCAATCCCTTCTGATAGGTTTTTCCTATCGAAACTTACTGCTTCATGGACTTCCCTATATTAAATTGGCTGCTACATCCAGTCGCAGGTCAGCAAAAAGGGGTGGCACTGCAAAGGCTTGATCAAAACGAGGATCAAGTGTGCCGATGAGGGACAGATGGAACAGTATGAACGCGTCAGTCAAAGAACGGGGAGACACAACGTGGCGGCAACGGCGGTTCCTTTGCGTCTGACGCTCATTCGCTCACAAGCACATAAACTCTGCTGACCGGGATATCACATTGGATACTTCAACACCTATTCGCTGGATGACGCCTGCTGGCCTTGTTCCCGTTGTCATTGCGGGCAGCCTGTTCATCTGGTTCGCCCAGCTGATCCCCGTGATCGGTGGTGGCGATACCCTGCGCTATGTTTGGGAATGGGTCCCCAGCTTGGGCGTCAACCTCAGCATCTATATCGACGGGCTTAGCCTGACCTTCGCGCTGCTGATCACCGGCATCGGCGCGCTGGTCATGCTGTATTCCGCGCGCTATCTGGCCGGGCATGTGCATCAGGCGCGGTTCTCGCTTTATCTGACCAGTTTCATGCTGGCGATGATCGGATTAGTTATATCTGATAACCTTCTGGCATTGTTCGTCTTTTGGGAATTGACCACGATCACGTCTTACCTGTTGATCGGTTTCAGCCATGACACGGTCAAAGCGCGCCGGTCTGCACTGCAAGCGCTGTTGATGACCGGCATCGGCGGCTTGGCCCTGCTGGCCGGGATCACCTTCGTCGGACAAAAAGGACAAGGCGTTGCGACCCAGAATGTCGAAATGGACCAGGTGCAGGTGCACCGGGTGGGCATCACCGGTGAAGTTGTAGATGTGCCACTCCTCGGTG
>CBDTVH010000143.1:0-5935 GCA_965363665.1 uncultured Yoonia sp.
GGCGCAGGCCAAGGTCCTGGACCAGTTTCTGAAACCGCTCGCGGTCTTCGGCAAGGTCGATGGCATCCGGCGTGGTGCCCAGGATCGGGATGCCCGCGTCGTGCAACGCGTTGGCGAGCTTTAGCGGGGTCTGCCCGCCGAATTGCACGATGACGCCGTGCAAGGTGCCGTTGTCCTGTTCAACCCGCAGGATTTCCATGACGTGTTCGAAGGTCAGCGGTTCGAAATAAAGGCGGTCAGAGGTGTCGTAATCCGTGCTCACCGTCTCCGGGTTGCAGTTGATCATGATCGTCTCGTACCCCTGATCGGTCAGGGCGAAACAGGCGTGGCAGCAGCAGTAATCAAACTCGATCCCCTGCCCGATCCGGTTGGGGCCGCCGCCAAGGATGACGACCTTTTTGCGGTTCGAGGGGCGCGCTTCGCATTCGACCTCACCCATCACCGGGTTTTCATAGGTGGAATACATATAGGGCGTCTGCGCTTCGAATTCCGCACCGCATGTGTCGATCCGTTTGAACACGGCCCTGACGCCAAGGTTCAGACGGGCGCGGCGCACGTTGTCTTCCTCACGCCCGGTCAGTTTGGCAAGGCGGGCGTCGGTGAAGCCCATCATCTTGACATTGCGCAGCCCTTCTTCGGTCACAGGCAGGCCGCTGACCTTAATCTCGGCCTCCATCTGAATGATCTCGCGAATCCGGGCAAGGAACCATGGATCGAATTTGGTAACCGCAAAGATGTCGTCGTCGGACAACCCGTGCCGCATGGCTTGGGCGATGACGCGGATGCGGTCAGGCGTTTGTTTGGCCAGCGCCTTGGTGATCGCCGCCGGTTCAGGCGCGCCGGGAATGTCGATGTCGTCGAAACCCGTCAGGCCGGTTTCCATGGACGCCAGCGCCTTTTGCATGGACTCGTGAAAGGTGCGGCCGATGGCCATCGCCTCACCCACGGATTTCATGGCCGTCGTCAGGTAGGGTTCCGAGCCTGCGAATTTTTCAAACGCGAAGCGGGGAATTTTGGTGACGACATAGTCGATTGTCGGCTCGAATGACGCGGGTGTCACCCCGGTGATGTCGTTGTCCAGCTCGTCCAGCGTATAGCCCACCGCCAGTTTTGCCGCGATCTTGGCGATAGGGAAACCCGTTGCTTTGGACGCCAGCGCAGAGGAGCGGGAGACGCGCGGGTTCATTTCGATCACCACCATGCGCCCGTCATCGGGGTTTACGGCCCACTGCACGTTGGACCCGCCCGTTTCGACGCCGATTTCGCGCAGCACGTTGATGCTGTGCGTGCGCATGATCTGATATTCCTTGTCGGTCAGCGTCAGCGCAGGCGCGACAGTGATCGAATCGCCGGTGTGCACGCCCATGGGGTCCACGTTTTCGATGGCGCAGACAATGATGGCGTTGTCGGCCTTGTCCCGCACGACCTCCATCTCGAATTCTTTCCAGCCGAGCAGGGACTCGTCGACAAGGATCTGACCGACAGGCGATGCCTCCATGCCCGTCCGGCAATAATGTTCATAGTCTTCGCGGTTATAGGCCACGCCGCCGCCGGTGCCGCCAAGGGTAAAGGCGGGGCGGATGATGGCGGGCAGGCCGACATATTCGATGGCGTCGATGGCCAGCTGCAGGCCCGCTTTGATGTCGCGTTTTCCGTCCACCTGAGGTGCCGTGATGATGGTGGCCTTGGGGTTTTCGATGCCCAAGCGGTCCATCGCCTCGCGGAAAAGCTTGCGATCTTCGGCCATTTCAATGGCTTCGCGCTTGGCCCCGATCATTTCGACGCCGAATTTTTCCAGCACGCCCATGTCGGCCAGCGCCAATGATGTGTTCAGGCCGGTCTGCCCGCCCATGGTGGGTAGCAAAGCATCCGGGCGTTCCTTTTCGATGATCTTGGCGACAATCTCAGGGGTGATCGGTTCAATATAGGTGGCGTCCGCCAGCCCCGGATCGGTCATGATGGTGGCCGGGTTGGAGTTGACGAGGATGACGCGGTAACCTTCCTCGCGCAGTGCCTTGCAGGCTTGGGCACCGGAGTAGTCAAATTCGCAGGCCTGTCCAATAATAATGGGGCCCGCGCCGATGATCATGATCGACTGGATGTCGGTACGTTTTGGCATGGTCTGCCCCCAAGTATATGCAAATTGTCGTGGGTTATAGGGATGGCGCGGTCAGGCGCAAGAGGGAGTTCGGAATTGTCAGGGTTTTGGTGCTGCTGACTGTCCCGGGAACCCAATTTGATCTGTGTCAATAAAATCATACAGTCAAGTATGTAAATTAGAATTGACATATGAGGGAGTCAGCCATGCGCATTCTGTTTGTTCATCCTAACTACCGCTCTGGCGGGGCTGAGATCGCAGGCAGTTGGCCGCCGGCCTGGGTGGCGTATCTGACGGGGTCGCTGCGACGTGTCGGGTTTGACGACATCCACTTTATTGATGCGATGACGAATGATTTGTCGGATGATGATGTTGCCGAAAAGATCGCGGCACTGGCCCCGGATGTCGTGGGCGTCACTGCGATCACGCCCTCTATTTACAAAGCCGAGGACGTGCTGCGTATCGCGCAGGAACATGCCCCCAACGCGTTGCGCATGATGGGCGGGGTACACGCGACATTCATGTATAAGCAGGTACTGTCCGAGGCCCCCTGGATTGATGTGATCGTCCGCGGTGAAGGCGAAGAGATTCTGACCGAGTTGATGTGTGCTGTTCGTGATGGCCGCTGGCCTGCCGAAAAGCGCCAGATCAAGGGGCTCGCGTTCATTGATGCAGGTGAGATTGTTGCGACCCCGGCAGCCAGCACAGTCAAGGATCTGGACGGGATCGACCCAGATTGGACCATTCTGGAGTGGGAAAAGTATATCTACATCCCGCTGAACACCCGTGTCGCGATCCCGAATATGGCGCGCGGTTGTCCGTTTACCTGTTCGTTTTGTAGCCAGTGGAAGTTCTGGCGCGACTACCGCGTGCGCGACCCCAAGAAGGTGGTCGATGAAATTGAGCGCTTGGTGAACGAGCAGGATGTCGGGTTCTTTATCCTTGCTGATGAAGAACCGACGATCAACCGCAAGAAATTTATCCAGTTCTGTGAAGAACTGATTGCGCGGGGGCTGCCGGACCGCGTGAAATGGGGGATCAATACGCGGGTGACGGATATCTACCGCGACCGGGAATTATTGAAATTCTACCGTGAAGCCGGGTTGGTGCATGTGAGCCTTGGGACCGAGGCTGCGGCACAGATGAAGCTGGATCAGTTCAACAAGGAAACCAAGGTTGAAGAAAATAAAGAGGCCATTCGCCTGCTGCGCGAGGCCGATATTCTGGTCGAGGCACAATTCATTGTGGGGCTGGACAATGAGACCCCTGAAACCCTGAACGAGACCTACAAGATGGCGTGGGATTGGCAGCCTGATCTGGCCAACTGGGCGATGTATACGCCGTGGCCGTTCACGCCGCTGTTTCAGGAATTGAAGGACAAGGTCGAGGTATTTGACTTTAGCCGGTACAATTTCGTAACGCCGATCATGAAGCCCAAGGCGATGACGCGGGGCGAATTGCTGGATGGTGTGATGAACAACTACCGCCGGTTCTATATGAAAAAGGCGCTGTTCCACTATCCATGGCGCGGCACCGGGTTTCGGCGGCGGTATCTGCTGGGCTGCCTGAAGGCGTTTATGAAAGCGGGGTTTGCACGCACGTTCTATGATCTGGGCAAGGTGGGTTACACCGGCCCGCAGTCGAAAAATAACCTTGATTTTCATTTTGATGAAACCCGCACGATCGCCGAGGCGCAGATGGAAGATTGGGAGGCCAGCGCGGATAAGGCGGCCAAGGCAGCAGAACGCCGCGCCGCGATCCGGGCGCAGGGCAAGGAACGGGCGGCCGAGCGCACCGCCAATTTCAAGATGCCGAACGGGGCTGAAATAAAGGCGTGCGGTGGTGGCTCTGAGCAGATGGAAGATGCGTAGGGGGGCCGACAGTGCTGGCGCGTTGATCGGGCCGAACACGATCCTGCAATTGCTGCCGGTACTGGAACGGGCAGGCGGTGCGGATTTTCGCGATCAGGTGATGGCGGCGGCAGGTGTTTTTGAGGCCCCGCCCGGCGAAGGCATGATGCCCGAGGAACCGGCAGCGCGCGTCCACCAGGCGCTGCGCGCGATAGAGCCGCAAATGGCGCCTTCGCTGGCGTGGGCGGCAGGCGTGCGCACGGCGCAGTATATCATGGCGCGCCGCATACCGCAGGCGGCGCAGCTGGTTTTGAAACTGCTGCCTGCGCGACTGGCGGGCCCGCTTTTGTCCAGGGCGATTGCCAAACACGCCTGGACGTTCGTGGGGTCCGGAACATTTCGGATCGCCGCGCCGCTGACCTTTGAGATTACCGACAATCCCATCGTGCGCGGTGAGGTCAGCGAGGTGCCGCTTTGCGACTGGCACAGGGCGGTGTTCGAGACGTTGTTCTGCACCCTTGTTGACCCACGTTTGCGCTGCGAGGAAGAGACGTGCTGCGCGATGGGTGCGCCCGCCTGTCGGTTTGTACTGAAACGCGCCCCCAGGTCCTGAGACTTTCATGCCTCCGGCGGGAGTTTTCGGGCCAAGATGAAGGGAGCGGTTGACTTCGCACCTGCAAAGATGTGTATCGGGCCGACAATCGCCTTGAGGACTTGACCCATGCACCCCTATCGCAGCCATACCTGTGCCGATCTGACCGCCGCCAACGTCGGCGAAACCGTTCGTTTGTCCGGCTGGGTCAATCGGGTGCGCGATCACGGCGGTATCCTGTTTATCGACCTGCGTGACCACTACGGTATCACGCAGGTGCTGTGCGACCCTGACTCGGCGGCGTTTTCCGATGTGGAAAAGGTGCGCTCCGAGTGGTGTATCCGCATTGATGGCGAAGTGAAGGCGCGTGATCCGGAGCTGGTGAATGCCAAGCTGCCGACAGGCGAAATTGAGGTTTTTATCCGCGCGATCGAGGTGCTGGGTGCGTCCAAAGAACTGCCGCTTATGGTGTTTGGCGATCAGGAATATCCTGAGGAGACCCGCCTGAAGTACCGCTATCTGGACCTGCGCCGCGAGGCGATGCAGGAGAACATGAAATTGCGGTCTGATGTTGTGGCATCCATGCGCCGCCGCATGTGGGACAGCGGTTTTCGCGAGTTTCAGACGCCGATTATCACCGCATCGTCCCCTGAAGGCGCGCGCGATTTCTTGGTGCCCTCCCGGTTGCACCCTGGAAAATTCTATGCACTGCCGCAGGCCCCACAGCAGTTCAAGCAGCTGATCATGGTGTCGGGTTTTGACAAGTATTTCCAGATTGCCCCCTGTTTCCGCGACGAAGACCCGCGCGCCGACCGTTCGCCGACGGATTTCTATCAATTGGACCTAGAGATGTCCTTTGTCGAGCAGCAGGACGTGTTCGATACCATCCAGCCGGTGATCACAGGGATCTTTGAAGAATTCGGGAATGGCCGGAAGGTCGATAAGGTCTGGCCGCAGATTTCCTATCGCGATGCCGCCCTTTGGTATGGCACCGACAAGCCCGACCTGCGTAACCCGATCAAGATGCAGGATGTGTCTGAACATTTCCGCGGCTCCGGCTTTGCGATTTTCGCCAAGCTGTTGGAACAGGAAGGCACCGAGGTGCGCGCAATTCCCGCGCCACGTCGTAAAGGGGCCGAGCCTGTGGGCCGCAAATTCTGCGACCGCATGAATGCTTTTGCCCAGAAAGAGGGTTTGCCCGGGATGGGCTATATCTTCTGGCGCGAGGGCGAAAACGGCATGGAGGCGGCTGGCCCACTGGCCAAAAATATCGGGCCAGAGCGCACCGAGGCGATCCGTCAGCAACTGGACCTTGGCGTCGGCGACGCGGCGTTTTTCCTGGGTGGGAAGCCGTCCAGTTTCGAAACCGTGGCCGGTAAGGCGCGGGTCGTCATC
>CBDTVH010000144.1:0-5918 GCA_965363665.1 uncultured Yoonia sp.
CAAACGCGTGCTGATCGCGCCACCAATGAACGTGCGTATGTGGAACCATCCGGCGACCCAGCGCAATCTGGCGACCTTGCAGGATGACGGCATCTTGGTCGTTGGTCCCAACGAAGGCGATATGGCTTGCGGCGAATACGGACCGGGCCGTATGGCAGAAGTGCCAGAGATCATTGCGGCAATCGATGCAGCGCTGGCTGATGGCCCCCTGAAAGGACGTCATATCTTGGTGACTTCGGGCCCTACGCATGAACCGATTGATCCGGTGCGTTACATCGCCAACCGCTCGTCCGGTGCGCAGGGGACGGCCATCGCCAAGGCTTTGGCGGCGCTGGGCGCGGATGTCACCTTTGTGACTGGCCCGGCGGATGTGCCGCCGCCCTTGGGTGTGACGACAGTGAAAGTCCAGACTGCGCAACAGATGCTTGCTGCGGTGCAGGCCGCAGGCACCGCAGATGCCGCTGTCTTTGCTGCCGCCGTTGCCGATTGGCACGTGGCCAACGCAGGCGACAGCAAGATCAAGAAGGATGGGTCAGCTCTGCCCAAGCTGGATTTCGCCGAGAACCCTGACATTCTGGCAACCGTTTCGCAGATGGGCGTGGGGCGCCCCAAGTTGGTCGTCGGCTTTGCTGCCGAAACCGATGATGTGATCGCAAATGCGACGGCCAAGCGCACGCGCAAGCAATGTGACTGGATTGTCGCCAATGATGTGTCACCCGAAACCGGCATCATGGGTGGATCGGAAAATGCAGTGACGCTGATCACGGCTGAAGGCAGCGAAAGCTGGCCCCGAATGACGAAAGACGCCGTCGCCACGAAACTGGCGGAACGCATCGCCGAGGCCATTGCGTGAGCGTCACAATCCAAATGCAGTGGGAAGACTGGGCGGATCAAAGCGCTGGTTTGCCGGTGTATGAAACGGCAGGTGCGGCGGGTGCAGATTTGCGTGCACATTTTCCTGACAAAAGAGCGGTCACTTTGAAGCCGGGGGACCGGACACTTGTGCCAACCGGCTTGCGTATGGCGATCCCGGAGGGCTTTGAAGTGCAGATCAGACCGCGTTCCGGGCTGGCGCTGAAACACGGCATCACCTTGCTGAATACCCCCGGCACGATTGATAGTGATTATCGCGGGCCGCTGGGCGTCATTATGGTCAATCTCGGGGCTGAGGATTTTGCTGTGAGTCATGGAATGCGGATCGCCCAGATGATTGTGGCACCTGTTGTGCAGGCCCGTTTTGACGTGGTGAAGGCGCTTGATGAAACGGCCCGTGGTGCGGGTGGGTTCGGGTCGACCGGCCAATGATCATGGTCGGCACAATGGCGATTACCTTGTGGGTGATCGGGTGGGCTATGAAGGCGCCCTATGCAGTCCGTTGGAACATGATGGCGATCCTTTTGGTGGGTGTCATGATGATCCACGTGATCTTGCCTGATGGTCACCCTCTGCGGATGGCGACCGGTGGCGATGCCCGGCTATGGGCGATCTTCTTTGGCTTTGGCATTCTGATTTGGGTGTATCGCAAGTTTCTGGGCAGCCTGCGCGCACGTGTGAAAGCGCAGGAAGCCCCTACCGTTCAATCAGATCGTTTTTCACCGACGGAACTGGAAAGATACGCCCGCCACATCATCCTGAGAGAGGTCGGCGGTCCGGGGCAAAAAGCGTTGCGCGACGCCAGGGTCCTGGTCGTCGGGGCAGGGGGGCTTGGTGCCCCGGCCTTGCAATATCTTGCAGCGGCGGGTGTCGGCACTATCGGTGTCATTGATGATGACGTGGTTGAGAACGCCAATCTGCACCGGCAAGTCATCCATCTTGATCGCAATATCGGCATACCCAAGGTGCATTCCGCAGCAGAGGCCATGACGGCGCAAAACCCTTTCGTGACCGTGCGCCCCTATCATCGCAGGCTCGATGCTGAGATCGCCGCAGACCTGTTTTCGGATTATGACTTGATCCTTGATGGGAGTGACAATTTTGAAACCCGATATCTGGTGAACGAAGCGGCAGTGGCCACGGAAATTCCATTGATCGCAGCCGCTTTGACCCAATGGGAAGGTCAGATCAGCGTCTATGATCCGGCCAAAGGCACACCATGCTATGCCTGCGTTTTTCCCCAGGCCCCCGACCCGGCCTTGGTGCCCAGTTGCGCCGAAGCGGGTGTGATCGGGCCATTACCCGGTGTGATTGGGGCCATGATGGCAATGGAGGCGGTGAAATTGATAACCGGCGCTGGCGAAAGCCTGCGCGGTCGTCTGCTGATCTATGATGCGCTCTATGCCCAGACGCGCACCATTGGCCTGAAACCGAATAAAGACTGTGAGGTTTGCAAAGGCAAAGGCCTGTCTTCTGCAACCTAGACCTATGGTGTTTGCAGCGTTGCGCACTACCTATCCTTCAAAGGAGACTTCCCATGACAAACCCGCTGCTTGACGATTGGAACACCCCGTTCGGATTGCCACCCTTCGATGTGATCTCGGACGATGATTTTGCCCCTGCGGTCGATGCAGCACTGGCTTCATCGCGTGCAAATATCGCAGCCATTGCCGAAAACCCCGATGCACCCGATTTCGCCAATACGATCGAGGCACTGGAACGTGCTGATGATACGCTTGGCCGGGTCCTGGGGGCATTTTACAACGTGGCAGGCGCAGACAGTAACCCAAAGCGCGAGGCCTTGCAGCGCGAATTTGCACCGCTTCTGAGCGCATATGGATCTGAAGTGTCCGAGAACAAGGCGCTTTTCGCGCGAGTCGAGGCTGTTTGGGAACAGCGCGATCAACTGGACCTGACCGATGAACAACAGCGCGTGCTGATGCTGACCCGCCGTGGTTTCGTCCGTTCCGGTGCCCAATTGGAAGGCAAGGCGGCCGAGAACCTGCGTGTCGTCAAATCACGGCTGTCGGTCTTGGGCACCGAGTTCACCCAGAACCTGCTGGCGGATGAGCGTGCGTGGTTCATGAAATTAGAAAAGGACGACCTGATCGGGTTGCCTGATTTTGTAATCGCCACGGCAAGGGCCGCTGGTGAAGAAAAAGGCGCCGGTGGCCCGGTGGTAACGCTTTCGCGTTCACTGATCGTGCCTTTCCTGCAATTTTCGGAACGCCGTGATCTGCGCCAGAAAGCCTACGAAGCATGGGGCGCACGTGGCGCAAACGGTGGTGACAAAGACAACAGGGGTATCGCGGCCGAGACGCTGAAGCTGCGCGAGCAGCGCGCCAAGCTGCTGGGGTATGACAGCTTTGCCGACTTCAAGCTTGAGACAGAAATGGCAGGTACACCGGGTGCGGTGCGCGATTTGTTGATGCAGGTTTGGCAGCCCGCGAAAGCGGCCGCCGAGGATGATGCCAAATTGTTGGAACGGATGCTGCACTCCGATGGCTTCGACGGCCCATTGGAACCTTGGGACTGGCGTTTTTATTCTGAAAAGCGGCGCAAGGAACTGCATGACCTCGATGAGGCGGAATTGAAGCCGTATTTGCAACTGGACCGGATGATCGAGGCCGCGTTCGCCTGCGCCAATCGGCTGTTCGGGCTTGAATTTGCGCCCATTGAAGGCCCTATCTATCACCCCGACGTGCGTCTTTGGGACGTTACCCGTGACGGAGAACATGTTGCGGTGTTTATCGGAGACTATTTTGCAAGAGGATCAAAGCGGTCCGGTGCATGGTGTTCGGCGATGCGGTCGCAACAACGTCTGAGCGGTGATATTCGCCCGCATGTGGGGAACGTCTGCAATTTCGCCAAGCCCGAAGCGGGTAAGCCTGCACTTTTGTCTTATGACGATGCCCGCACGCTGTTCCATGAATTCGGCCATGCATTGCATCAGATGCTGTCGGACGTAACCTATGAAAGTATTTCAGGCACGTCTGTTGCGCGCGACTTCGTCGAGCTGCCCAGCCAGCTTTATGAGCATTGGCTGGAAGTGCCCGAAGTGCTGGCCGAGTTTGCGACACACGCGGAAACCGGCGAACCGATGCCCGAGGATTTGCTGAACCGGATGCTGGGTGCGGCGACCTATGACATGGGGTTCCAGACGGTCGAATATGTGGCTTCTGCGCTTGTGGACCTTGGGTTTCACGATGGCCCGGCCCCTGCGGACCCGATGCAGCGGCAGGCGGAAATCCTTGAAGAAATCGGGATGCCGCACGCCATCCGGATGCGCCATGCGACACCGCATTTTGCGCATGTGTTCGCGGGCGACGGTTATTCCAGCGGTTACTACAGTTATATGTGGTCCGAAGTGATGGACGCAGACGCATTTGCCGCGTTCGAAGAGGTCGGTGATCCGTTTGATGCAGATACAGCAAAGCGCCTGGAGGAAACTGTTCTATCGTCTGGGGGGTCGGTCGATGCGGCTGATCTTTACAAGGCATTCCGTGGGCGATTGCCGGGGGTTGATGCGCTTTTGAAAGGGCGTGGGCTGGATAAGGCAGCCTAGTCGCGGATTTCCGCGTCGGCGACGCCCCAAAGCGCGGCCTTGGGTGCCCAGCCGCGATAGCCGCCTGCCGTCAGTTGGCACCAATCCGGGTTGCAATCACCCAGTCGGGCCACGACGCCCGGTTCCAGCATCGCGTTTTCCATCGCGTTGGGTTCGGGGCGCGAACGCAGCACGGTCTGAGGCTCTTCAATCACGACGGTACGCGCACCTGACAACATGCGGTAATGCACCCAACCGCCCTGTCCGTCGCGGTCGATCACGCGTCGCCAATGCCCGTATTCCGCGATCACCTGAAGCGGCATACTCTGGCGTTTGAAGACCCAATCTATGCGGTGAGAAAGCGATGGCCCGCGGCGGACATTTGCCTCGCTCGCGCGCAAAGACACAAAGCGTGGCAAGGGCAGATTTGTTTCCGGGCCAATGGCCGGGCCGGTATCGCCCTGTTGCGCGAAGCCAGCACCCATGCTGATGAAGACCGCGAAGGCTGCGATCTGAAATACGCGGAACCAATGCGCTGCTGCACCCATTGTTTGCCCTTACTGCTCTTTTTGCGGCGCGCGGTTCTTGTGCTGCGCGTCCCTTTGGCGCAACCTGCCATGACTCGTTCGATTTGAAAACCCGCGGGAGGGAAATGCATGCCAGGTAAGCATTTAAGTGTTGTCGTGACGCGACGGTTGCCCGAGGTTGTCGAGACCCGGTTGAAAGAGCTGTTCGACGTTGAATTGCGCGATGACGACACGCCGATGACGACCGAGGAACTGGCTGATGCCATGGGCCGGGCGGATGTACTGGTTTGCACGATTACGGATCAGATTGATGCCAAGGTTCTTGGCCGTGCGGGCGATAAACTGAAACTGATTGCCAATTATGGGGCTGGCGTCGATCATATTGATGTGGCGACCGCCCGTCAGCGCGGCATCCATGTGTCCAATACCCCCGGTGTCGTCACTGAAGATACCGCCGATATGGTTATGGCACTGATCCTTGGCGTGACCCGGCGCATGGCCGAAGGATTGCGGTTAGCGCAGTCAGAGAATTGGGGTGGTTGGGCGCCGACCGCGATGCTGGGTGGACGCATCAAGGGGCGCCGTTTGGGTATTTTGGGCATGGGACGGATCGGGCAGGCGGTTGCCCGGCGTGCGGCGGCCTTTGGGATGCAGGTGCATTACCACAACCGCAAGCGCCTGCGGCCCGAGATTGAAGACGAGCTTGACGCGACCTATTGGGAAAGCCTTGATCAAATGGTCGCGCGTGTCGATATCCTGTCGATCAACTGCCCGCATACGCCTTCGACATTTCACCTGATGAATGCGCGGCGCTTGAAGCTGATGAAACCTGAAGCCGTGATCGTGAATACCTCGCGCGGAGAGGTGATTGACGAAAACGCCCTGACGCGGATGTTGCGGGCGGGTGAAATTGCCGGTGCTGGCCTTGATGTGTTCGAGCGGGGGCATCAGATTAATCCGCGTCTGCGCGAATT
>CBDTVH010000145.1:0-5905 GCA_965363665.1 uncultured Yoonia sp.
CTTGGATCGGCCATGCGGCGGCGTCCCCCAATGCACAAATCGTATGCCCTTCGACCTGTTTTGTCACGTCCAGCAGCATGTCGATTTCTTCCACGCTGGCGTTGCCTTCAACCAACCGCGCCATCACGCGCATCATCCAGCCGGTCCCTTCGCGGCATGGCGTACACTGGCCGCAGCTTTCGTGCTTGTAGAATTTCGACAACCGCCAGATCGCCTTGATCATATCGGTGGAATTATCCATGACAATCACAGCCGCCGTCCCAAGCGACGATCCCTTTTCCTTGAGCGCGTCGAAATCCATGACCGCATCGCGCATGTTTTCGCCCCGCACACACGGTACAGATGAACCGCCCGGGATCACCGCTTTCAGGTTGTCCCACCCGCCGCGAATACCGCCGCAGTGCTTTTCGATCAGCTCTTCGAAGGAAATCGACATTTCCTCTTCGACCACGCAAGGGTTGTTGACGTGACCCGAGATCGCAAACAGCTTTGTGCCCGCGTTATTCGGGCGGCCCATGCTGGCAAACCATTCGCCGCCACGGCGCAGGATCGTTGGCACAACGGCAATGGATTCAACGTTGTTCACGGTCGTCGGGCAGCCATAAAGACCAGCACCCGCCGGGAACGGCGGCTTCATGCGCGGCATGCCCTTTTTGCCCTCAAGGCTTTCCAGCAATGCTGTTTCTTCACCGCAGATATAGGCACCAGCCCCGTGGGTGAGATAAATATCAAAAGGCCAGCCGGATTTCGCGGCATCTGGACCAACGAGGCCTGCTTCGTAGCATTCGTCGATGGCCGCTTGCAGCGCCTCTTTTTCGCGGATGTATTCGCCTCGGATGTAGATGTAGCAGGCATTGGCGTTCATCGCGAAGCTGGCAATCAGGCACCCTTCGATCAGCGTATGCGGATCGTGGCGCATGATTTCGCGGTCTTTGCATGTGCCGGGTTCGGATTCGTCGGCGTTGACGACCAGATAGGCCGGACGCCCATCGCTTTCCTTGGGCATGAAAGACCATTTCAGGCCGGTTGGAAAACCTGCCCCGCCCCGGCCACGCAGGCCAGAGGCTTTCATTTCGTTGATGATCCAGTCACGGCCCTTCTTGATGATGTCAGCAGTGCCATCCCAATGGCCCCGCGCCTGCGCGCCTTTCAGCGTGCGGTCATGCATCCCGTAAAGGTTCGTAAAAATCCGGTTCTCATCTTTGAGCATTACTCATCGCCCTTTTCATGTCGGCGCGCACGCCAAAGCCTAAATGTCTGCCACAGGGCAAACCCGAAACCGGCGAGCGCTGCAAGGTCAAAAAACGCGCGGGTCTGTACTGACCAGTCGTATTCATTGCCAAGCATGATCGCCAGAACCCAGAAAACACCTGTTCCGGCAACAATCAACGCGACGCGTTGTCCGGCCTTGCCCTGATTGCTGTGTCCTTGCTGGGTCATGGCCGTCCGTGTTCTTTAGTAAACGTCGCCCTTGTCGACCTTCTTGGAAAACTCGGTCTCGCCGCCGGCGGCAAGCACCTTGGCCTGCTCGACCCAATTATCGCGGCTCGCACGGCCTTTGAAGCCTTCAAGGTTGTCGTCGATCCAGGCCTGTTCTTTCGGACCCCAACCGGCGATCTGGTCGAAGTGATAGATGCCCATGCCGTGCAGGGTTTTTTCCAGCTTGGGTCCAACGCCCTTGATTTGCTTGAGATCATCAGGACCGCCTTCGCGTGCCGCACTCAGGAATTCGGGGGTGCCGTCATCAGATGACGCAGGTGCAGCGGCAGCCGGTGTGGGCTTTGCTGCCGGGGTTGGTGTTGGGGCGGCGGGTGCGGGTGCTGCCGTTGGTGTCGCTTTTTGCGCCGGGGCGGCCTGTGCGACCGGCGTTTCAACCTGATCTGGCCGTGGTGCAGGTGCACGCCAGCCAATCGCCAGAACGATCGCGGCGATCAACCCGACACCACCGCCAATGCATACCGACGCAAACAACGAGAAATCATAAAGAACAAAAGCAACCCCGGCTGCGATAATGGCGAACAAAGCGGCAACGGCAATGATGCCCTGGCTAATCGGTGCTGTATCTTTCATCGTATTTCTTCTCCCTCAGGTGACCGCTGATCCGGCCGACAGACTTAACGCCTTTGGCTGCGTCATTTAGACCCAGACACGCGCTCCCCCACATCTCTACCCGAAACTTTGCGGTTGGGTAAAGAAATACTGCAAAACAACCACATGCATCCCGCTGGTGCACTGCTGATCGCCCAAACAATCGGCGTTACTTGTCTTTTGCCAATTCCGCTGCCTGCGCCATCCAGTTGTCACGCATGATACGCCCTTTGAACTTCAGGCGGTTATCCACCCAGGCCACTTCGTCTTCTGTCCATTGCGCAATCTGATCGAAGTGCCAGAAGCCCAGATCGTTCAGCACGCCTTCCAGCTTGGGTCCGACACCGCTGATCTTTTTGAGATCATCCGCCCCGCCATCGCGCGGACCCGACAAGGTTTCGGGCTCTTTTTCAAGCGCAGGGTTCGGGTTTGATTTACCCGTCGGCTTGGCCATCGACTTTGCCGGCGCTTCCTGCTTGGTCACGCCCGTCTTGTCGGCCGGCCTGTGGGCGGCAGGCTTGGGTTCGGCGGGCTTTTTGCCTTTTGGCTTGGCGGGTGCGGCATCCTTGATCCAGGGCGTCAACAAAGGCACCTCGGTCCCGTCAATCCGCTTGACGGTATCGCCGATGTCGACCGCAAGCTGCACGCTGGCGTTATGCTGCGTCTTGCCGCTGTCATGATCCTTGAGGCTGGTCAGCCCCTTAAGCGGCTCTGCCGCATACCGCCCGTTTTGCGGCCCAGGGGTGGGGACACGACCGGCCGCCAGTTCATCAATGATTTCGCCCAGACGTTCGGCGGTCAGGTCTTCGTAGTAGTCCTTGCCGATCTGCGCCATGGGGGCGTTGGCACAGGACCCAAGGCATTCGACCTCTTCCCACGAAAACTTGCCATCGGCAGAAAGCGCATGGGGTTTGTCGGCGACTTTATCTTTGCAGACGCCGATCAGGTCTTCGGCACCGCAAATCATGCAGGACAGTGTCCCGCAAACCTGAATATGCGCCACAGATCCAATCGGTTGCAGTTGGAACATGAAGTAAAAGGAAGCCACCTCGAGCGCGCGGATATAGGCCAGATCAAGCATCGCCGCGACATGTTCGATCGCAGGGCGTGAAAGCCAGCCTTCCTGTTCCTGCGCACGCCACAGGATAGGAATGATAGCCGATGCCTGACGGCCCTCGGGAAACTTCCTGATCTGCGCTTCGGCCCATTTCTGGTTGTCTGGCGTGAAGGCGAATGTCTCTGGCTGGTCGTGGTAAAGGCGGCGTAGCATCTGGTCTTTCCGGTCACATCATTGCGGTGAAACGACGTTCACCCATTTTCGTTCACCCCCCTAGCATACCGGCCACGCCGGGCAAGGGATTTGTGGTCAGGCGCAGACCCCGCTGGTCACACGGAAGGCCTGACCGTCAATCTCGCCGCGCCCTTCTGTGCGCAGTTCTGTCATCACCCGCGCCAGGTCTTCGCGCGACAGGACGGCTTCGGCCATGATCAGATCGGTGTTGGTGCTGGTCAGTGCGCAGCCATTGGCCGCTACACTGGTCACAAACCGCTCTTTCGCGGATCGCGGCGCGTCCATCGGTTCAGGTACGGGCGTAGGTGCGGGCATTGGCGCCACAATCGGCATGGCGCAGGCCGACAGGGCAAGGCAGGAAACGAGGGTAAAGTAACGGGTCATGTCATAGCTTCCTTCATCAATTCTCGGCTGCTGTGGGTGCAATGCCGAACACATCTGTCAAACCATAGACCAGAATGAACACCGATACAGCCAAACCGGTGACACCGCCGATAAAAATACCCGCCATACGGCCCCGTAACATCCGCGATACGATCGCCGAAACGAAAAACCCGCAGGCGACAAGCAACCCCAGAAGAAGATCGCCCAGTGTCATCTGTCGATTTCGCCGAATACGACGTCCATGGTGCCGATGATCGCGCTGACATCAGCCAGTTGGTGACCCTTGCAGATATAATCCATGGCTTGCAGGTGAAGATAGCCCGGCGCACGCAGCTTGGCGCGATACGGTTGGTTTGTGCCGTCAGCCACAAGATAGACGCCGAATTCGCCTTTGGGCGCTTCAACGGCAGCATAAACTTCGCCCTCGGGGACGTGGAACCCTTCGGTATAAAGCTTGAAGTGGTGGATCAGCGCCTCCATCGAGGTTTTCATCTCGCCCCGTGTCGGTGGCGTCATCTTGCCACGCGCCATCACGTCACCCTTTTCATGGCGCAGCTTTTCGCAGGCCTGACGGATGATGTGGGTGGATTGGCGCATCTCTTCCATGCGGACAAGATAGCGGTCGTAGCAGTCGCCGTTCTTGCCCACCGGCACCTGGAATTCGAATTCGTCGTAGCATTCATAAGGCTGCGCGCGGCGCAAGTCCCAGGCAAGGCCGGACCCGCGCACCATGACGCCGGAAAAACCCCAGTCCTGAATATCTTCTTCGGTCACGATGCCGATATCCGCGTTACGTTGTTTGAAAATGCGGTTCTCGGTCAGCAGGCCGTCGATGTCGTCCAGCACTTTGGGAAACGCTTCAGCCCAGGTATCAATATCCTCGACCAGTTGATCCGGCAGGTCCTGATGCACACCACCGGGGCGAAAATAGGCGGCGTGCAGGCGCGCACCACAGGCCCGTTCGTAGAAGATCATCAGCTTCTCACGCTCTTCAAAACCCCAAAGCGGCGGGGTCAGCGCGCCGACGTCCATCGCCTGCGTGGTGACGTTCAGCAGGTGGGACAGGATGCGCCCGATCTCGGAGTAAAGCACGCGGATCAGGCTGGCGCGGCGCGGAACTTCGGTCCCTGTCAGCCGCTCAATCGCCAGACACCAGGCGTGTTCTTGGTTCATCGGGGCCACGTAATCAAGCCGGTCCAGATAGGGCAGGTTTTGCAGATACGTCCGCGATTCCATCAGCTTTTCGGTGCCACGGTGCAGCAGGCCGATATGCGGGTCGCAGCGCTCTACGATCTCGCCGTCCAGTTCCAGCACAAGACGCAAAACGCCGTGGGCGGCCGGGTGTTGCGGGCCGAAGTTGATGTTGAAGTTTCTGATCTGCTGCTCGTCGGTCGCGGCATCAGTCGATCCATCATCGTAAGTGTTTACACGGATATCGCCGTCCATCATGGCTCAAGCCCTCGCTAAATTGTCTTGCCACCGTTGTGGCAGGGGGCCGACATTGCGCGCCACCCATTCATAGTGTTCGTTCAACAGACCCAAGGCCCGTGGGCGCAGCTTGTCCAGCATGACGACTTCGGGGCCCTCGTTGGCCGGACGTGCGGCCTTTGCCGTAACTGGCTTGATCCCAAGGAATGTACAAAGCCGGGTCAGCCCTTCGGGTGTGAACATATCTTCGGCAAACTGGATCAGCAACCGCCCTTCGGGAATCACACGCCGCAGTTTGCGGATGATCTTGGGGTAGTCGCCCCGTTCAAGGATATGTGTCTCTTGGCCCCGGTTGAGGATGCGGTAGAGGATATTGTTAGATTTCTTCTCATACTGCTCGTGTTCCTGTCGCTGACGGCGGGCCTGCATACGGATATGCGACCAGAGCCGGTCCAACGGATCACGGATCAGATAAAGGAACTTTGTTGTTGGTGAAAGATCGCGCATACGCGCCAAGTCATCGTCAGAAAGGGTGGCATAATTGGGGGTGATGTCAGCGACCACCTTGGCCGCGCCACGCCCATGCGTCAGCCATGCGGCATAGGCGCTGTCGTCAGTCCGATCACCTTCCAGCGTTGCAATCAGAGCTGCCATCTCATTGATGCGGCGGTCCATATTTTCAACCTGCCAGCCGCGGCCAGCTTCCGCGGCGTC